>JANYFV010000083.1 GCA_025359635.1 Undibacterium sp.
ACATCCAAGCTATAGGCTTTTTGTGCAGCACTGGCGGCGGCATCAATTTTTACTTTGAGACCATTGTCCAACGAATGCAAACTTACATCGGCAAGTGCTTGCGCTTTAGAATTATCGAGCACGTCCGCAAGCTTTTGCGTGAGGGCTTTGCTATCGGTTAAGGCTCGGAGGTTTTTATTCACATCTTGTGTATCACCAGCGACATAATTAAGCACTTTATTAATTATATTGACACCCACCTCGCCCTTAGACTGAGACTGAGTGTCAAGTTGATGCACCCAGTAAAGCACGTCATCCACATCATTAATATCTGGCGCGCGACCAAAAGCATTGGTATAGATACTTCTGACATAGTTCATGTTATCCATCGCGACCACATTGTCCGCCATCAGATCTTGCGCCAACTGGGGCATTTGATCTGCAGACATGTCTATCCATTTATCGCATAAGGCGTTGAAAACAGCAAGGCTAGGCGCATGGCCGTTGACACTAAGGTAGAGCCGCGCAACGGTAGTGCGTATGCGCCCCATCGGACTGGCATTGATGGCTGCAACTAATCCGGCAGTGGCGCTACGCGAGCTAACTTGGCTATACATTGTGTTGCATTGTGATGCATCAGTTCCGTTCAGCGTGACTGCATAGGTGAGGCCGACAGCAACTTTGTTATTGAACAAATGCTGGGCTTCCAATTGAATGCCAGCGCCCCCCGAATTGATTACCGCATAGAGATCCAATGCAGTCTGGGCGCGGGTTCTATAATGCAAATTAAGACTATTGATGAAATCACTCCCTCCTGGCCAATGCAAGGCATCCATTAGCTTGTAGGCAAAATCAGTGTCACTAAGCATACTGGAATTATCGGTACCCGTTGCACCGTTTAGCATCTCTTCAGCCAGTGCTTCCTGCGTAAGATTGGCTAGTCTGCTGACCCAAAAATCGAGGCCGGCTCTGTCTGGAGCACGATTAAACAATAATGTATAAAGCCGCGTAACGGTTCGCTGTTCTGGGCTCGCTACCACGATAGGTGGTTCAGCGTATCCATTGCCGCCATTGGCAATTAAAGCATTCGCCGCCGCGCGCGCAAGTATGGCACTGGCCGATTGCGATGCAGTTGTGGCGTCGGATGCCGCCAGGGCTGCAAGCGCAAGATTGACTGTCGCCGCGTCGGCTGGCATCGCATCCAGTGCTTGTGCGGTAGTATCCATTGCTGCAATATCACCAGCACTGGCCGCAATCGCGCTCACTTCGTCAAAGTAATTATTGCACCCCATTCCAAGAAGGTTAATACCAGTTGCCAGCTTAAGGTTAAACAATCGCGTTGACTGGCTTTTTTCAGGGTTGGCATCGACGTTGTCTCTCACAGAGACCATTAAATCGATGAACACCTGCCCCCGGCTAGTGGGGTAGTTTGCGTTACCAACATTATTTAATTGATCGACCCAGTAGGCTTCTTCATTGATCTCTCCGAAGTTAAAGTCCGTGCGCCCTAGCGCGTTGGAGTAGATATGATGAATCAGCTCATGATCTGATAGGATTTGTGGTTTTCCAACCAGTTCGCTCAGCGCCTGGGCTGTTTCTGCCATGCTGGTTCCAGCCGTAATATCCGCTAAACGTGTGTTTATGTCTATGCCGTCTGGCGCACGGTTAAACAGCAAGACGTAAAGACCTGCAATGGTCAGCTTGCTTTCAAACATTGGCCTGTCAGCTCTTGCTAAACGCAAAGCAGGCTCTATTTCAGTCGAGCTGACAGCAGCATTGATCGCCTTGGCTGTATCGATGTTATTGCCCTCTAGGCCAGCAGCATAATAAAGACCTGCCTTCACTTTATTATTAAATAATTGCTGTGCCTGTTGGCTAGCCAGATCAGCACCCGCATCGCCGACAACAAAATCAATCAACTTTAAAAAGACCTTACCTATTTCTGTCGAATCCTTGCTAAGGAAAGCAGTATTTAATGTGCTGGCCCATTGCTGCTTGCGTAAGGTGTCGCCACTTGGAAACCCGAGCGCTGTCGTGTAGATGCTATCGATGACTTGAGTAGCGCTCTGAAGCAAAAGTGGCGATTCTGTAAAAATAGCCGCCGCAACTTCTTCTATTGTTAACTCGCCTGAAGTCAGCTTACTATTCCAGGCACTCAGGTCATCGTTGACAACGCTACGATTGTGCAGCAAGACATAAAGTTGCGTTATCTTGGTAAAGCTGCCGCCCCTGGATAATGCCGTACTTTCCTGGGCAAATAAAATGGCCGCGTTTGCACTAGAAGGGTTATCATTTCTGGTCGGGCTAACGAGGCTGGTGACATACGCCGCAATTTTTTCG
>JANYFV010000087.1 GCA_025359635.1 Undibacterium sp.
CCGTCTCCCGCTAGTGGAAGACGGGGCAAAATCAAAAACTCTTTTGCGCCTCAATAAAATCGCGGTACCAATACGCACTTTCTTTCATCGTGCGTTGCTGGGTTGCGTAATCGACGTAGATCAAACCAAAGCGTTTCGCATAGCCTGAATTCCACTCGAAATTATCCATCAGGCTCCAATAAAAATAACTGCGTATACCCACGCCCTGCTCCATCGCATGCGCCACCGCTGCAAGATGGCGGTTCAGGTATTCGATACGAATCTGGTCATCGACTTTAGCGTCTTCCAATTTATCTGCCGATGCCATACCATTTTCGGTGATATAAATCGGCGGCAAATCGTATTCTTGATATTCCCGATGCAGGCCTATCAGTAAGTCACTTAATCCTTGTGGATAGATTTCCCATCCCATGTCGGTAAAGCCTAATTTTCCTTCTGGTTTCCTCGGTGGATTCTCGGTACTGACGAAGGCGCGCACATAATAATTGACACCTAAAAAGTCTAACTTTTGGTGAATAATTTTTAAGTCATTTTCAAATACTATAAAAAGACTTTGATCCATTCTATCGAGTGCAATTTGCGGGTAACTGCCCTTAAAAATCGGGTCCATAAACCACTGCACTGACCTGGCGTATTCCCACTCTGCTTCCGCCTTATCTGCTGGCGAATCCGTCGCCGGCATGGCCGTCCATTGATTCAGCACTATCCCTAATTTGGCAGGCGACTTGACGGCGCGCATGGCCGTCATCGCCAAGCCATGCGACAGCAATAAGTGATGCGAGACTTGCAGCGCCGCCACAGGATCTTTGAAGCCTGGCGCAAACTGGCCATTACCGTAACCAAGATTTGCCGTGCACCAAGGCTCATTATGGGTAGCGATACTGGCCACACGCGCACCGAATCTGCGTGCTACTTCTGCCGCATACACCGCAAAATGGCTAGCAGTATCGCGATTGAGCCAGCCGCCATTATCTTGCAATACTTGCGGTAAATCCCAGTGGTACAACGTGACATGTGCCGCAATATTTTTCTCGGCCAACTTATCGAGCAAACGCGAATAAAAATCAAACCCTTTTTCGTTCCATGCACCATGGCCGCTAGGCTGCACGCGTGACCACGAAATAGAAAAACGATACGCGCTCACATTGAGAGCGGCAATATTTTCTACATCTTCAGCATACCGATGATAATGATCGCAGGCGACGTCGCCGTTACTACCGTCGATGACTTTGCCAGCGGTGTGGGTAAAGGTATCCCAAATGGAAGGCCCGCGCCCATCCACTGCGGCAGCACCTTCGATTTGATAGGCGCTGGTCGCTACACCCCAGGTGAAATCGCTAGGGAAATGTAGAGCTGTTGACATAGAAACTTGATTGGTCATGTAGGAAACTTATTTTAATGAGCCTGTGTGATCGCACTACATAGTTGGATCACACAATTTCGTTCGCAATAAAAATACATCAATTCAAAAATTCCTGACTAAATTCAAAGCTCAGGCGTCATTCCCGCGCAGGCGGGAATCTAGCTCGTTGATTATGCGCGGCACCAATATTGGAGTGCTTCGCACAAGCTTATCTACTGGATTCCCGCCTACGCGGGAATGACGTTTTCCGAGATTCCGGGCTTAGTTTCTATTCAGGTAAAACTTAGGCAGGTTTGCTGTACATACCAGCATACTTCAAGCCGAAAAACAGGATGAAGGTATAGCAAGCGGCAGGAATAAAAAACGACCATTGCAAACCAACCATGTCGGCCAAAAAGCCCTGAGCAAACGGCACGAGCGCACCGCCTACAATCGCCATACACAAAACGCCAGAACCTTGTCCGGTAAATTTACCGAGTTGATTCAGTGACATACTGAAAATCGTCGGAAACATAATCGAGTTGCATAACCCAACTGCAATAATTGCCCACATCGCGACTGGACCATGGCTGAAAATTGCCGTCAATATCAACAAAATGGAAAGCGCAGCATTAAATGCCAGAGCTTTACCAGGGCTAACAAAACGCATTACTGCAAAGCCGATAAAACGTCCGACCATCGCACCGCCCCAGTAGAAACTGACATACGTTGCCGCAGCGGCGGGCGCAAGACCGGCGATATTACTTTCACCTAAAAAATTAATCAGAAAACTACCAATACTGACTTCACCACCGACGTACAAAAAGATACCGACCGCACCAAGCACCAGATGACGATGTGCCCAAACAGACTCAGTACTGGTCTCACTATTGACTTCATCAACATGAGTAATTTTAGGCAGCTTGGCAAATGCAAAAAACAATGCCAACGTCAGCAATGCCCCAGCCAATGCCAGATAAGGGCCTTGTACCGATGCCGCTTCTTTGGCGCGATAAATCAATTGCTCTGCTGCTGGCAGTTGATCAAACTGCACCGCCGTAATCACACCACCAGACAAAATAAGAATCCCACCCAATGCCGGAGCAATGGTGGTTCCCAGTGAATTAAATGCTTGCGTCAAAGTAAGGCGACTCGATGCCGTTTTTGCGTCACCTAAAACTGTTACATAAGGGTTAGCCGCCACCTGCAAGACGGTAATGCCGGATGCCAGCACAAAAAAAGCCAAGAGGAAGACCGCATAACCGCTCACCGCCGCCGGATAAAACAAAGCACAACCAGCCGCTGCAATGACTAATCCAGTGACCGCACCATGCTGGTAACCAATACGTTTGATCAACATTCCTGCAGGCAGCGAGACCACAAAATAAGCACCAAAAAAACAAAACTGTACCAGCATGGCTTGCACATAGGTCAAGGTATACACCGCCTTCAAATGCGGAATCAAGACATCATTAAGCGAAGTCAGCAGACCCCACATAAAAAACAAGATGGTGACGATGATCAATGGCATCGTAGTACTGCCGCTTGCCGAATCGCTACGCATCATGGGTGCTGCCTGAGTCATGTTTGCCATCTTTAATCTCCTGATATTATTTTTAACTTGCTACTATTGATCGCTTTAAAAAGTATTCTTCGGATCGATCTAGATCCCTAAGACACCGCCTAATTCAATTCACTACATTGCAGTGCATCTTGGTCTTTTGCCGCACCGGCGACGATCTGTATATTGCCGAAGGCTGCAACGAAGCTGGCATCTGTGCTGACGCTAAACGGTGTCTTGACTTTGTTCAGATCAACGCCTTTGGCGGCAAAACAAGCCAGAGGAATTTTTATTGTTTGTCTGCTGGCACCGGCAAGGCGATTGAAGGCTGCCGTCATGTCTACTGCACCAGTGCAGTTATCACCGCATTCCATCGCCATACTTACTTTCGATTTTGCCGCAACGGTGACCAAAGTTTCAAATTGCAGTGCTCCTTCGGTAAGTAAGTGCGCTGGCAATGCTGCACCAAATGCCGCCTGCGCTTCAATGCGACCAAGGCCGTTCCAGCTTAGCTGTTTTGCCTCTTTTTGATTGTCAAACAACAGCGTCGCTACCCTGACTGCATCATTGCTTGTCATCGTATCGGCACCTAGTGTGACTTTGCGTGTGCCGCTAGTGACGACTAAGGGAAAGCTAGTACGATCTGACTGGGTAAAAATTGCCAGCGAGCTCGCTGAAGCGCAAGCATTTGTCGTTGAATCGACATCCAATTTTGCCATCGTTGACTTGACACCGTATTTCAATCCATAGCCAAGGCTAAACAAGCGTTCATTTGCTGTGCTAGCGATTGGCCCACTTAAGCAAGGCAGTTTCGGCCATGAAAACGATAAAGTGCCAGAAAATGAATGATTGATTTTGCCATTGGCATTTTTAAAGAGTACATCTGCCACGCCCTTACCTTCTGACCCTGGCAACCAGGCTGCCACAAAACTATCTGATAAATTTAGCAGATCATTCACATACAAGGCACGTCCTGCCACCATCACAGTCACGACAGGCTTACCCTTACCGGACACCGCCTGCAACACAGCCAAGTCTTCAGGGTGGCGGCTGCTATGGCGCAAAGTATTGCTTGCCGCGATATCGCCAAATCCTTCGGCATACGGCGTCTCACCGATCACAGCGACGACCACATCAAACTGAGAAACATCAACGCCGGCTGCTGTGGCGCTATAAGTTACATTCGCCACACCAGCTGCTTCGACTATCCCTGCCAGCAAAGTGTCAGCTGTAGAATAATCGCTATTCTTATTTTCAGTGCCTTGCCACGTGATTGACCAACCACCAGATTGATTCGCCATATTGTCGGCGCTCTTGCCTACCACCAGAATTTTTTTGCCGCGTGAAAGCGGTAACACGCCACTATTATTCTTCAATAGCACCAGCGATTCACGTACCGCCTGGCGCGCCAGAGCACGTGCCAGCATGGCATCTTGTTTGCCTGCAAAAACATTCGCTGAAGGTTTTTTTCCGAACAGACCAGCACGCAACTTGACGCGCAAAATCCGCGTCACAGCATCGTCAATTCGCGCCATGGGGATCTGGCCATCTTGTACTTGTGCGATGGTATTGGCGATAAACGATTTCCAGTTATCGGGCACCATCACCATATCCATACCGGCATTGATCGCCTGCGCACAACTGTCGTTACTGCAACCTGGCACCTCGGCATTTGCATCCCAATCAGAGACGACAAAACCGTCGAAACCCATTTTGGTTTTTAGCGCATCTGTCAGCAGCGCTTTGCTGCCATGCATCTTGCCGTAGTTAACTTTCGCATCAAGGTCATGCCAACTATTGTAGGAAGCCATCACCGTTTGCGCGCCAGCACCAAAAGCACCGTAATAACCTTGCGCATGCTGGTTAATCATCTCTGAAAACGTGGCCTTGTTAACCCCACGGTCTTTGCCCTGATCAGTACCACCATCACCGATAAAATGTTTGGCAGTAGCGATGACATTGGCGTCGTGTTTAAAATTGCCCTGTAAGCCAGTCACGTAGGCTGCACCGTAGTCTCTTACCAAAGCGCCATCTTCAGAAAAACTCTCATAAGCACGACCCCAGCGCGCATCACGCCCTACCGCCAAGGTTGGCGCAAAGACCCAGCTGATGCCAGTAGCTCGCACGGCCTTGCCAACTTCCGCCGCCATCTTGCCGACCAGCTTGGCATTGTGCGCCGCGCCCAAACCAATATTGTGCGGGAACAGCGTGGCGCCATACACATTGCTATTGCCATGTATCGCATCGATACCCCAGATCACTGGCACTTGCGTAGGCATATCGGTTGCCATCGATGCCTCGTAATACTGATCAGCCAATGCCACCCAGTCGGCAGCCGTAGCATGCTTATTCGCCTGCGGCCAGCTACCGCCGCCATTAAGTACCGAGCCCAGATAATATTTTTTGACGTCAGCCGGCGTAGCAAACTTAATTTCTGCCTGCGTCATCTGACCAACTTTTTGCGGCAAACTCATCCCCGCAACTATCTTTGCAATCCGCGCTTCCATCGCAGGGTCTTTAGCAATAGCGCTTTTAATCTGCGGCCAATCGATCAAAGTAGGTGGTGCAGCTGCTTTTGTTGATGCCGCCAGCACGACGCCACTCATCAACATGGTTACGGAAAAGCAAGAAATTTTTATCATGGCATTCATAGCGATTATGTGTAATTTTATGTAGTACATTTTCGGACAGCGAAACATGCTCAATAAGCATGATCAAAATTTCGCTTTTAATACACTCAGGACTTACGCAAAACCGCCCCAGCGTCCTTGCACTCGCCTCGCCACACTAAAGTACTGGCATCAAAGGTACGCCTAGCTGGAACGATTTTGCGTAAGTCCTAACACGATCTGGGCAAGCAACATCAAGAAACTGGAAAGCTTTCACAATTATAATTGGAAACGTTCCCAATTATCTAGGCGAATCATGAATGTTGTAGTTTTTTTTGTCAACAGTTAGTTTTTTAATGCAAAAACAACCGAATCCCCGCCTTCGCTCTAATCCTTACCCACATCTTTTGTTTTTAATCTATCACCATAGAATTGACTAAACCGTCATGCCAGACTTGACAGTCCAGAAGGTAAATTCTGGATATCGGATCAAGCCCGATATGACGATAAATAGGTGGTTTTGATACTCAAAGGCTGATATTTCAATGACGGCGTTTTGGGTGCAACAGGTGTGGGTAACGATTAGCGCCTTCGCGAGGGTGAGGAAATCGAATAAGTCCGCGCTTCCTTAGCTTTTTTCACATTTACTCCTGATCGCACATATCGAAAGGCTTACTCTATTCGCTCAATGACAAAGTCTTCAGCGCTTGCCTTTCAAAAACCGTGCGTACCAGTAGCCACTACTTTTAACAGACCGTTTTTGCGTCGCAAAATCCACATACACCATGCCAAAACGCCGCCGGTAGCCTTCTGCCCATTCAAAGTTATCCATTAAACTCCAGGCAAAATAACCTTTGACCACAATACCTTGTGCGATCACATCGCGTAACACAGCAAGGTGGCGGATAAAATAATTGCGTCGCTCTACATCATTGATGCTGCCGTCTTCCTCCAACACATCTTCATAGGTTGAACCATTTTCGGTGATGTAAATCGGGGCCGGTTGATAATCCTGGATTATACGTTTAAGCAGTGTTGCCAATCCTTCTGGCGCGACTTCCCAGCCAAAGGCGGTTCTCTCGCGATCTGGCATGACAATGACTTTTGCCTGTATCGGGGTAGCGTCTGGTGCATTGGCGATGACTTCCGGAAAGTAATAATTCACGCCCAGAAAATCAACCGGCGTGGCAATCGCTGCAAGATCGCCAGGTTCGACAACTGGCGCGTCGCTGCCGCACAATTGCCAGATATCTTGCGGATATCCGCGCCCGTGCAAAGGATCTAAAAACCAGCGATTGCGCAGGCCATCATGGCGTACCGTGGCATCAACATCTACTTGCGCAGTCGATGCGGCGCGCACTGGGTGCAAGCTTAATGCGATGCCGACTTTTGCATCGGGTACGTTTGCTTTAATAACAGGTATCGCCAAACCATGCGACAGTAAAACGTGATGGCAGACTTGCAGAGCGGTTTTAAAATTCTTATTGCCGGGTGCATGCACACCATCCCAGTTGCCGTGCATTGCCGTACACCAGGGTTCATTATGGGTAATCCAATTTCTGACTCTATCGCCGAGATGGTGGCTCATGACATCGGCAAATTCAACAAACTGCGCGATGGTGCTTCTTTCGGCCCAGCCGCCCCGGTCTTGCAAGACTTGCGGCAGATCCCAGTGATACAACGTGGCCCAGGGTTGCAGACCACGCTCTAGCATGCCATCGACCATGCGCGAATAAAAATCTAAGCCTTTCTGATTCGGCTTTGATCCATTTTCAGAAAAAATACGTGGCCAGGCAATCGAGAAACGGTAAGCATTCAAGCCAAATTCATGCGCAATATCCAGATCTTCAGGCCAGCGATGATAATGATCGCAAGCGAACTTGCCGCTAGAGCCATCGCTGATATTACCTGGCTGAGCAGAAAACCTGTCCCAGATCGATTCGACTCTGCCATCCACATCACTGGCACCTTCTATCTGATATGAAGAGGTTGAACAACCCCACAGAAAGTCTTGGGCAAAGTCACTGCGCTCTATGTTTGGCAGTGGTAAGGACTGAGGATTTGTTTTCATATTTTTCAGAATCTATGTTGACGCCTATTTTTTTTATTTCACAGGCGCAAATGGTGCCGGTGCCACCGAGCTACTCATCCAATTCATTACCGCTTGTTGCGGTTCGTAGGTGGCAGTTCCATACAGCTTGAATAGTGACTCAATGTCGCTGAGCGGTGCCGTTGTAAAATCAATGGCTGGCACTTTGACGCTAGTGGCATTCGTCACCAAACCCCAGGTGCCATTGCCCTGCCCACCGGTATTGTTAAAAATTTTGTAGCTCCAACTGGTCGATGCCCAACCGTAGCTGGCATACGTATCGTACGTCGCACGCGTTACCTGGCCGCCAAGTTCTGGCCCCATACTCGCCCATGGCTGAAACTCACCAACGAAGAAAGCCGTATTCAAGCCAAGCAAACGTGCATTCCATTCGCACACGCCGGTTTTTCCCGTCGCACCGCATTGCAACCAGTCTTTATGTACATCCAAACCGGGTTGACCCCAGCCGAACATGCCGGGATAAAAATGCATTTCGAATGCGACATTTTTCATGCCCTGTTCTGAAGGTTTGCCATAGCCATTGATACCGCTGTTGTGCCCTGGAAGTATCACCACATGATTGTTATCGATGGTGCGGATGGCGTTATACAATCTCTTGACGACGGTAGCAAGCGTCGCCTCGGTTGTACCCCATGGTTCGTTGAGCACACTGTAGCCAGCGACAGCCACGCGGTCTTTATAACGTGCTGCAATTTGCTCCCATAACCAGACAGTTCTGTCCTGATATTCTGGCGTGCTCCAATACAGATTTTTACCGGCACAGCCACTATGATGCTCCCAGCCCTGGCTACCGACTGCCCCATGCAAATCGAGGATGACATAGATGCCGCGCGCTTCGGCTTGAGCAATGGCATCATCAAAATATTGCCAGGCATTGGCGCGCAGATGGCCAGGATTTTTCTCGTCTTCAATCACGCTCCAGATAAACGGCAAACGCACGGCGTTCAAGCGGAATTTTGCAATCATGTCCCAGTCACGCGTGCTGATCCAGTTTTGCCGGAACAGGCTATACAGACGTTCGCGCTCGGCATAACCAAAGCGCTCATCAAGCTTGGCCTCTAGCTTGCATTGGTCATCAATGCCATTAGAGCCCTGCCCCATCATCCAGAATTCTTGTATTAACCAATTACCTAAGTTAACGCCCTTCAAATTAATTTGGCTGCCATCGGCTTTGACCCACTTCACCCCTTCTGTACGCAGCATTGATAAAGGCAGGACTGGCGGTGGATCTGTGAGAATGGGCACGATAGGTGTAGCAACAACCGGAGCAGGCGTCGTAGTTGCGGCGGTTCCTGATCCGCATCCAACTGCCATCAATAACGCACAGCTCACGGTCATTGATTTACAGATTTCCCTGATCGGCAGCGTACGATTGGCTTTCAAACTCAACATGTTGCATCTCCTATCCGTGAGCAATATTCACTGTAGTGCATTAAATAAATGGAATCGTTTCCATTATACTTCAAAAAAAACATGCGTCTGCGGCATGTTTTTTACCTTACCGATATCAATAATCGGACAAAACCATCTTTTAAACTGTTTTTTTTCTTACCGCAGGTGCCTTTACTACCTTCTCTACAGAGCTGCGCCAAGTCATGCCTACTTTAAATTGGCGCATAACTGGCCGATTCATGTCGTAGCAAAGATTAAGCAAATAATTCAGGCCATTGATGGTCATCTCGCGCCAGGCTATGTGTACAGACGATAATCTTGGTGCTGAGAATTGCGCTGTTTCGGTATCATCGTAGCCAATTACAGAGACTTCACCTGGAACTGCAATCCCTACATGTTGAAAATAAGAAAGTACTCCGATTGCCATTTCATCATTGGCACAAAACACAGCGGTAAATTTATAGCCTGATGCAACCAACTCTTCAGCAGCGGCCCAGCCGCCATCTGGCGCAAAATTACTTTCTGCAATCCACATCTTGGAGGTGTCTATCCCTGCCAACTCCAGTTCGCGCATAAACCCACCGATACGCTCGACGTTATCTAGCGCTGTTGCTGGCCCGGCGATCACCGCGATGTTGCGGTGACGATGCTGTAAAAATGCTTGTGCGGCAAGACGTCCGCCTTGAAAGTGATCGGCAGTGAAGCACTGTTCGGCTATGCTTTCGTAACAATGATTTAACACGACCAAACGATTTTTCTTTGGGCCCAGGGCGTCAATATCACTATCGATTAGCGCATTGCTCATCATGATCAAGCCATCACAACCGCGTTCGATCAAAAAGCTAATTCCTTCAATCGCCTGCTGACGCTGATCGCCTGCACCTACGCCAAACGCCACCACCATATGTAGGCCAGCTGCACGTAATTCATTATCGATAGACTGCAAAATCGGCATATAGAAAGTACCTTTGATCAAAGGAATATATACACCAATCATTTGCGAAGTGCCCGATAACAAAGACCTTGCTGCATGCGACGGCCTGAAATCGAGCTCTTCTATCGCCTTCTTTACACGCTCTAGCGTAGCCGGAGAAACCGAGCCTTTGCCACTGACCACGCGTGATGCGGTGCCAAGGCCAACACCTGCGAGACGCGCTACATCTTTGATAGTTGCCATAATATTTTTCTTTTAAAAATTCATGTCGATGAATGCAAACTTTATATCGAACAATTTCGTCATTCCCGCGCAGGCGGGACTCCAGACACACCATTGTGCGAAGCACGAAATATTGACGCTGCGCGTAATAAAAGAACTGGATTCCCGCCTGCGCGGGAATGACGTTAGTGAGTATACTAAGTTTGCCATTAAATATTACATTTTCACACTAATTTTGTGCCGCACAGGTCGCTGCAATAAACTCCGCGTGCGTGGGCATTACATCAACACATTTACGTATGGTTTTTTGTACCTGACTCAAGAACACCGCGATATCTTCTTTGCTGCGCTGATCAACCAGCGGATGGTAACCGCTGGCGCGCAAGCCCTGGCCGTGCATCACTTGCAACCAGCTGGCATCGGCAAACAGTTCATCACCCTTGCGGAACAGCCGCCCGTTGCTGCGGTATAGATC
>JANYFV010000167.1 GCA_025359635.1 Undibacterium sp.
TTTGTCGTGAAAAGTCGTTCTCACCTGAGCAGAAGTAATGCGAAACAAAAATAGACGGAAGCTTCTCTCAGGTAATTATGTCAGAGAACTCGAGTTCAAGCAAAAATTGAAAGGGACGTTGGAAATACGTCGCCTTCAAAGAGATTCAACGAATGTGAATGGTAACTATGAAGAAAATGCGGTCACCCTTTATTTATTATTAGGTTTTTAGTGGAATAGGGTTACAGATGTACGAGTCATATTACGGCTTAAGTGCCAAGCCATTTCAGTTAAAGCCAGATCCACGTTTCTTCTTCGGAAGTAAGGGACATAAACGTGCAATGGCTTATCTAGAGTATGGAATTTCGCAAGGCGAGGGTTTTATTGTCATTACAGGCGAGGTTGGTGCAGGCAAAACCACCTTAATGCGCAATCTGTTCCGTGAGATTGAATCACAGAACATATTGGCGGCTCAAATCGTCAATACGCACGTTGGAGCGGACGATATTTTACGACTTGTGGCTGCAGCGTTTGGTGTTGAATATGAAGACACAAGTAAGGCTGCGTTATTGACACGGCTTGAGAGATTTTTGAGGCAGTGTGAAAAGCAAGGAAAGCGCGCACTTTTAGTTGTGGATGAAGCACAAAATCTTACACCGCGCGCGGTCGAAGAGCTACGTATGTTATCCAACTTCCAAACGGATGATAGATCGTTGTTGCAGACTTTTCTGCTGGGACAGCCGGAATTTCGTCGCACGATGCTGGGCGACGATATGAAACAATTATTGCAAAGAGTAATTGCAAGCTATCACCTGGGACCTCTGGATGCGGGTGAAACACAATCTTATATCGAACATCGTTTGCGTACGGTAGGTTGGAAAAATGATCCAGTTATCGATGAAACTGCGTACGAAATGATCTTTGAGTTTACTGGCGGAATACCGCGCAAGATCAACTCCTTATGTGACCGTCTTTTTCTGATGGGCTACCTTGAGGAGTTTCATGCCTTCGGCGAAAATGAGGTGAGCCAGGTTATTACTGACATTCGACAAGAATTTGAACTCCCCAAAGGTGCTGAAATCATTCAAAGACCAGACGCATCAGAAGAATTAAAGGAATTAGCAACTATTAATCTCGAAAACGTCCAGAGACTTGGGAAAATGGAACGCTCAATAGTTTCCGTTATTGACGCACTTAGAAAAATGTTACCAGCGACTAAAGTAAATAATCAGCAAGAGGATGAGAAATAATGCAACATTCTAAAACGGCCACACATCACATTATTTGTATTGTTGGTGCTCGTCCCAATTTCATGAAAATTGCACCAATCATGGTGGCGCTTAACGATTTTAGTCCTGCTTTGAAAGTGACCTTAGTACACACTGGGCAGCACTATGATGTAGCAATGAACGAGCAATACTTTCAGGCACTGGGCATTCCTTCACCTGATATTAACCTGGAAGTTGGATCCGGTAGCCACGCGGTACAGACAGCCGAAGTGATGTGCAGATTTGAAGCTGCATTAGAAGGTAAAAATCCGACCGCAATCTTAGTCGTTGGTGATGTCAATTCAACGATCGCGTGTGCCTTGGTCGCGACAAAAAAAGGAATTTCTGTTATTCATGTTGAAGCGGGTTTGCGTAGTTTTGACCGAGCCATGCCAGAAGAGGTTAATCGCGTTTTGACTGACCAAATTTCCGATATGTTATTTACTACGGAACCGAGCGGAAGAGATAACTTGTTGCGTGAAGGTGTGGCGGACAAACGTATTCATTTTGTAGGCAATGTAATGATCGATACTTTGCGCCACAATTTGGGGCGTTCTATTCCTACAAGCACCATTGTCAGTGATGCGGGCAGACCAGGATTCGTGAATGATGAAAAAAAATATGCGGTAGTCACCATGCATCGGCCATCGAACGTCGACGATGAAGCTGTACTAGGAAGCTTGATCAATACAGTCGTGACGATTAGTAAGCAACTTCCGGTTATCTTGCCGTTGCATCCGCGAACTAAAGCTATGATAGAGAAGTTTGGTTACTGTAAGTTATTAGATACTCCAGAAATTTTGTTATTGCCACCGATGGGCTATCTCGAAATGTTGGGCTTGATGAAAGATGCAAAAGTCGTATTGACCGATTCAGGCGGGATACAAGAAGAGACCACAGCGCTTGGCGTTCCATGCATTACACTCAGAAATAATACTGAACGGCCAATCACAGTTGATGAAGGTACCAACACTATTGCAGGTCAAGATTCTCAAACTATCCTGGCGATCTTTAATGACGTCATGGCTAATGGTGGCAAAGGTGGGCGCATTCCTCAATTTTGGGAT
>JANYFV010000243.1 GCA_025359635.1 Undibacterium sp.
CGCGCAGGCGGGAATCCAGTTCCTTCATTTCGCGCAGCGTCCATTTAAGATGACTCAATTCCCTTGCCGCTTTTCAATTGCCGGCCGGTGGTAGACCGGCGGCTACTTACTTTTCTTGCTTCGCCGAGAAAATGTAAGCAAAAGAAGGCGACCGCAATTCGCTGCCCTTCGGGTTCCCGTCTGTGCAGGGCAAAAAATGGGAAATAAACGAAACTCGCTGCGCTCAGACAACGTTCATTTCTTATCCATTTTCTGCCCCGCACAAACGGCAGCTCATCAGCGGAATTCTTCATTCAAAAGCAGCTACAACATCAATATCAAAAACAGGTGCGATTAACGCTAACACGAAAATGATAAAAAAACCTAATGCCTTACACCCTTGGCTTTCAGTTGATCTAACAAGACCGCGATCAGCAAGATCACACCGCGCATCAGGTATTGATAAAAGGCGTCGACGTCGAGCAGGTTCATGACGTTTTCTACTGTGCCCATGATCATCACACCGATCAGTACACCGAAAATCCTGGCCTTGCCGCCTTGTAAAGATACGCCGCCGAGCACACAGGCCGAAATCACATCTAGCTCAAAACCTTGTGCAGAATTTGGCTGGCCGCTGGTGATACGCGAGGCCAGAATCAGGCCGGCCATGGCGGCTACCAAGCCTTGCAATAAAAAGATCCAGACGCGCAGACGCTCGACCTTGACACCGGCCAGACGTGCCGCTTCCGGGTTGCCACCGATAGCCAGGGTATTGCGGCCAAACACGGTGTGATTGAGCAAGATACCAAACACCACAAAACAGGCAATCATCACCAGCACCGGCAAAGGCACACCGAATACCCGCGCATCACCGAAGTTGATGAAACTCTCGTCAGCGATACCGACTGCCTGGCCATGTGAAACGATGAAGGCCAGACCACGCACCATCAACATCGTAGCCAAGGTCGCGATCAATGCGTTCACGCGCAGATACGCGATCAGCACGCCGTTACCGGCACCGATTAAGGCACCCGCCAGCAAACCGCCGCCGACGGCCAAAGTGATGCTTTGCGTATGTTCTAAAATAATCGCACCAAGCACACCGGCGAAGGCAATCGTCGAGCCTATCGACAAATCAAAATCGCGCGACGCCAGACATAACATCATGGTGCAAGCGACCATGCCGATCTGCGCTACCGAGAGCATCAGGCCGACGATATTCGCGGTAGAAAAAAAGTTTTGTACGGTAAAAGACAACAAGAAGAAAAGTACAGCATAACCCAAAGGCATGCTGTGCTCGATCAGCCATTGCTTTTTTTGCGCAGCGCTGAGGGATGATTCAACGCTAGTGGAACTGAGGGTGCTCATGCAAAACTCCGGAGTGTGGTAGTGGTGACAGATTCGATTTTATGATTTACTTCAAACGCATGTTCAACTGCGTTTTCAATCGCGTTTTCAACTGAATGAACAGCATCAGGCAAGGCCAGATCCAGTACACTGGTTTCGTTGGCATGTGCACGATCCAGCTCGCCGCAGATGCGGCCTTCGCGCATGACGATGACGCGGTCGGCAATGCCCAGCACTTCGGGCAGTTCGCTAGAGATGACGATGACGCAGCAGCCGCGTTCAGCGACTTCATAAATGATGCGATAAATTTCATTCTTGGCACCGACATCGATGCCGCGTGTAGGCTCATCGAGGATCAGCACTTTCAAATCGGGCTCGGCCAACCAGCGCGCCAGAATCACTTTTTGTTGATTGCCACCGGACAGCAGACGGATCTCTTGTTCGCGGTTCGGCGTCTTGATGCGCAAACGATTGATGAAGCTATCGGCCAGCGCAGCTTCGCGTGCATGTCGCAAGAACAGGCCACCGAGCAGATCATGGCGGCGGCAGCTGATATTGATATTTTCGGCCACCGAAGATTGCGCCAGGATGCCCTGCTCCTTGCGGTCTTCCGGACACAAAACTATACCTGCATTAATCGCCACTGAGGGGCCGTGATCCGGCACCGACACACCATCGAGTTGTACGGTTCCGGCCTCGCGTTTGTCAGCGCCGTACAGCAGGCGCATGAGTTCGGTACGGCCTGCACCGACCAAACCAAAGAAACCTAAAACTTCGCCGCCACGTACGCTAAAACTGGCAGCCTCAGACAGCTGAGCGCCACGCAAACCCGAGACGACCAAACGCTCTGCACCCAGCGTGCGGCTGCGGTGATCATAGATATCATTCACCTCACGGCCAACCATATCACTGATGAGTTTATCGCGCGGCACTTCGGCCATCACCGGGTGCGTAACGATCTTGCGGCCATCGCGAAAGATGGTGCAGGTATCGCATAGCGCATACAATTCTTCCAGCCGGTGCGAGATATAAATCAGGGTACGCCCGGCGGCGCGTAACTCGCGCACCAGACGGAACAAAATCTCGCTTTCTTTATGCGACAAACTACTGGTCGGTTCATCAAATGCAATCACCTGCGCGTCTTGCATCACGGCCTTGCAGATCTCGACCATCTGGCGCTGCGCGATGGACAAATCGATCAGCCGCGCATCGGGATCAAGATCGACACCCATGACGGCAAGACGTTCGGCCACGATGCGGCGCGCTTCGCCACGATTAACGATGCCAAAACGGCTAGGCATGCGACCGAGCAAAATGTTTTCTGTAACAGTTAACTCGGGCACGTATTGCAACTCTTGATGAATCACCGCTATCCCCGCCGCAATCGCATCTGCCGCGCAGGTGAAATGACATTCCTGGCCGTTCACCAGCAGACGCCCACCGTCGGGGCGATACTGGCCGCCAAGAATTTTTAACAACGTCGATTTACCTGCGCCGTTTTCACCGAGCAGGCCGTGCACGGTACCGGCATGTGCCGAAAAACTCACGCCGTTAAGTGCCTTTACACCGGGGAAAACTTTAGAGACTTGATCAAATTCCAGATACGCCGGCACTGCCGTACTTTCATTTGTACTTTCTGACACGCTATTAGACAAGGGGGCACCCATAAACGCAAATTCAGTAGATAAAATTGGCAAAACCTGAGCCGACATTTTAGAGTCCATTTTCGGCACGAAGCGCGACCTGGTTCTGCCGCGTCATTAAAGTACCGCTGGTATAAGTGACGGCCGCAGGCGCCTGGTTAGTCGCTATCCATTGCACCAGATTGGCGGCAGTTTCGTAGCCATGGCGTTTCGGGCTGATCAAGATCGTGCCGTAAAATGCGGTGGGTTTGGGCTTAACGAATTCATTCTGCGCCGTCTTGCTGCCGCCTATGCCGATGCCAATGACAGAATCGCTGCGCAGGTTACGCCCTTCGGCGGCGCGCACCGCACCGAGCACCGCTTCATCGTTCAAACCAAACACCACCCAATGCTTAAATTGCGCCTGCTTGGTGAAGACGATATTGGCCGCATTAAAAGCGCTTTCGGTATCGGTTTTTGCCTGCGCCGCATCGACAATATTCGCGGCAGGGACACCCGCCGCCTTGAGTGCATTCACGGCACCCATAGTACGGTCACGCGCAGTCGGCAACTGATCAAAGGCCATGCGCATCGCACCGACTTCAGCCAAATTCCAGCCACGCGCTTTCATTTCAGCGAGCAGACCCAGGCCAACTTGCTTGCCGATTTCCAGCCCAGAAATACCCATGTGCGGAATGCTGGCGATAGGCTTACCGGCGCCGTCGATCAGTTGATCGTCGACAGAAATGACTTTCATGTTATTGCGTTTGGCGGCACGCTCTACCGCCGCACCTAGTTTCACATCCGGCGCACAGATCACGAAACCCTGGGCTTTTTGGGCAGCCAGATTATCGATCGCCGCCATCATTTTTTCGCCATTCGGAATACCGATTTTTACCAACGAAAATCCCTTGTCCTTGGCGGCCTGTTCGGCAAAACGCCATTCATCCTGAAACCAAGGCTCTTCTGCCTGCTTGACTAAAAAGCCGATCTTGATTGG
>JANYFV010000264.1 GCA_025359635.1 Undibacterium sp.
TGCTGCATCTGGAACCGTTGTTGCAGCGTAAGCCTGCCGCCCTCTCTGGCGGACAGCGTCAGCGGGTGGCGATAGGGCGGGCACTGGTGCGTGAAGCGGACGTGTTTTTGTTTGATGAACCCTTGTCAAATCTCGACGCAAAATTGCGCGCCGCCTTGCGCCGTGAACTCAAACTCTTGCACCTGCAATTGCACGCAACCATGATTTACGTTACCCACGATCAGGTCGAGGCGATGACCTTGGCGACTCGCATCGTAGTCATGCAAGCGGGAAAAATTCAGCAAATAGGCACGCCTGCAATGGTGTATGAGCAGCCGGTGAATCTGTTTGTCGCAGGATTTTTGGGCGCGCCTGCAATGAACTTCATTGATGGTAGCTTGAGTGGGCAGGGCATTTTTTCGACGGCAGCAATGACGCTTGATCTCAGCGCCTACCAATATCTTGCGCAACCAAACACAGCATCTGAAGTCATGTTGGGCGTACGCGCCGAGCAAATACAGCTTAAGCCTGATGGCGTGTTTTCCGGGACAGTGACTTTGGTCGAGCCTATGGGTAATCACCAGGTGGTCTGGATCAAGATCGGCACGCAAACCTTGTCTGCCATCGTCAATGATAGCCGCGAATTTGCCATCGATGAGACGGTTAATTTTTCGATTGATACGGCCAGGGTTTCCTTGTTTGATCCTCTCACTGAGTTACGACGATGAGTTACGACGATGAGCAACGACTATAGATCGGGCAGAAAAATATGGAGAAAAATATGTCAGTGGACAAAATCAAAGAAGTGGTGATCGTAGGCGGCGGTACAGCCGGTTGGATGACCGCCGCTGCATTCTCGCGCTTGCTGCCGTTTGGCCACAATATACGCTTGATAGAATCCGATCAGATATCCACCATAGGTGTCGGTGAAGCGACGATCCCGAGTATTCGCGCATTCAATCAATTAATCGATCTGGATGAAGATGAATTCATGCGCCAGACCCAGGCGACTTTTAAACTTGGCATAGAGTTTGTCAATTGGGGCAAGCAGGGCGATTCATATATCCACGGTTTTGGTCAGATCGGACGTGATCAGGTGCTCGCCAAGTTTTATCAATATTGGCTCAAGTTGTATCAACTTGGTGAAGTGGGCGATCTGGAAGAATTCTCGATCAATACCGTGGCACCGCGCCATGGCAAGTTCATGCGCCCGCCTAAGGATATGCCGAACTCACCTTTGGCTGATATTGCCTACGCCTTTCATTTTGATGCTGGCCTGTATGCCAAATATCTGCGTGGCATCAGCGAGCAGCAAGGTGTTACCCGCATAGAAGGGCGTATCGTCGACACCAGATTGCGCGAAGCAGATGGCTTTATTGAGGCTTTGGTCATGGAAAATGGCGCGCAGATTACTGGTGATCTGTTCATCGATTGTTCTGGCCTGGCAGGTCTATTGATTGAGAAAGCATTGCGTACCGGTTACGAGGATTGGAGCCATTGGTTGCCGGCAGACAGCGCGATTGCGGTACCGTGCGCATCGCATGGCCCGTTGTTGCCATACACACGCTCGACTGCACATAGCGCGGGCTGGCAGTGGCGCATTCCTTTACAACACCGTACCGGCAATGGCCATGTGTTCTCAAGTAAATTCATGAGTGCCGATGAGGCGCAAACTATCTTGCTGGCTAACCTGGATGGCGAAGCGTTGGCAGAACCAAGGCATATTAAATTCACTACCGGCAAACGTAAAAAAGCCTGGAACAAGAATTGTGTGGCGATAGGTCTGGCAGGCGGCTTCATGGAACCCCTGGAATCGACCAGTATCCACATGATACAAACCGCTATCACACGCTTGCTAAGTTTGTTTCCGGATAGTGGTTTCAATCAAATCGATATTGATGCCTACAATGAGCAAAGCGATGAAGAGTACGAGCGTATCCGTGATTTCCTGATTGTGCATTACAAGCTCAATGCACGTGAAGGTTCAGCCTTCTGGACTTATTGCCAGCAGATGGATGTGCCTAAGAACGTACAGCAACGCATTGATCTTTACCGCAGCAACGGGCGGCTGTTCCGCAAGGGTGATGAACTGTTTGCCGATGCCAGCTGGTTGCAAGTGATGCACGGCCAGGGCTTGCGCGCCAGCGGTTACCATCCGCTGGTGGATCAGCGCAGAAAAGAAGATATCGCGGTGTTCTTGAGTCAGGTACAAAAAACCATACGCAAGTGTGTCGATGTGATGCCCACGCACGCG
>JANYFV010000269.1 GCA_025359635.1 Undibacterium sp.
CCAATCGACCGCCTGCGGAAACAAGCCTTCAACCAGAATGCGGAAGCAGATTGCAAACGCCGCCAATTTTGGTGCGCCGCCAAGCAACAGGGTCACTACCGTAGGCGAACCTTGATAGACGTCAGGCACCCACATATGAAACGGAACGACACCAAGCTTAAAGCCCAAGCCAGCGACTACGAAGACAATACCAAACACTAAAATTGTTTTGTTTGCAGAAAGTGACGCAGCAGCTTTTGCCATTTCGTTCAAATTCAATGTTCCAGTCGCACCGTAAAGCATTGAAATACCGTAGAGTAAAAAGCCAGACGCAAGTGCGCCCAAAATAAAATACTTCATCGCTGCTTCTGTCGATACTGTGTGATCACGGCGCAATGCAACTAACGCATACAAGGACAAGGACATCAACTCTAAACCGAGATAAATAACCAGAAGGTTATTTCCCGAAATCATCACCATTTGACCCAACAGGGCAAACAAAGCGAGAACATAAAATTCACCACCGAGCATTCCGTTAGTCATTCCTCGGTCAGAAGCATATTGACGTCCATAAATAAAAGTCACACCCACTGCAATGTAGGAAAACATTTTTAACAGATTTGACATCGGGTCTGAGAGGAACATATTGTTACTCATGTAGGACGAAACGGGGCTATTTTCTGCGCTATACAAAGTCAACAAGCCACAACCAGCAAGAGTCAAAATACTCATGGCGTAAGTTATGTTTCGCTTATCGTCCGGCAGGAACATGTCGATTATTAAAATCAAGCATATCGCCAAGAGCAAAAACATCTCAGGAAAAAGTGGTATCAGGTTCATATTATTTATTTGTACTTACAATTATCTACATTCACGCGACAGCGACACTTGGAAAACCTGTTTCAGGTACATCATTCATCCAGAATTTTCGCTAACACAGGTAACTCAAGGAACTATTTTTGAAGCAGCAACATGTTGAAGCAGATCAGTAACGGACACCTGCATCGCATCTGTGAAAGGCGCGGGATACACGCCCATGGCAATCACAGCTATCGCCAGCAACCCAAGCATAAAAAATTCACGTTTATTTAAATCTTTGAGTTGCGCGACATGTTCATGAACTATCGCACCGAATACAACGCGTTTGACCATCCATAAAGAATACGCGGCGCCGAAAATGAGTGCTGTTGCCGCCAGCATTCCAATCCAGAAATTAAATTTAACCGCACCCAGAATCACCATAAATTCACCAACAAAACCGGATGTCGCCGGCAAACCACAATTAGCCATGGAGAACAAGACAAACAATGCCGCAAATTTCGGCATGGTGTTCACGACACCACCATAATCAACAATATTGCGCGAGTGGACACGATCATACAAAACACCGATACACAGGAACATCGCACCAGAGATAAAACCATGCGAGATCATCTGGACGATAGCACCCTGTACCGACATGTCGTTAAACATAAAGAAACCGAGTGTGACAAAACCCATATGCGCAATGGAGGAATACGCCACCAATTTTTTCATATCAGTTTGAACTAAGGCGACCAGACCAATGTAGATGACGGCAATCAGCGACAAGGTAATCATGAAACCAGAAAGATAGTGACTTGCATCTGGTGCAATCGGTAATGAGAACCGCAAGAAACCGTAGGCTCCGAGCTTCAACATAATCGCTGCCAACACTACAGATCCTCCTGTAGGAGCCTCAACGTGCGCATCCGGCAACCAGGTATGCACTGGCCACATTGGCACCTTGACGGCAAAGGCCATCAGGAAGGCAACAAACAGCATGATTTGTGTCGATAGTGGCAATTGCAAATTGTGCCAAGCCAATATATCGAAAGAGTTACCAGCTTTAATATACAGATAAATGATGGCAACTAAAGTCAACAAAGATCCGAGCAAGGTGTACAAGAAAAATTTGAACGCCGCATACACACGATTCGGGCCACCCCATACACCGACAATGATGTACATCGGGATCAACGTTGCTTCGAAAAATACATAGAAAAGCAAGCCGTCGGTGGCGCAAAAAACACCTACCATTAAGCCAGACAAAATCAGGAATGCACCCATGTATTGGGCGACCTGTTTCTCAATCACTTCCCATGCTGCGATCACCACAATGACAGTGATAAATGCAGTAAGCGGAACCAACCACAAGGAAATTCCATCGACGCCCAATGCGTAAAAAGCATGGAAACGCTCAATCCAAATATTTTTTTCTACAAATTGCATCCCGTGAGCGGCGTTATCAAAACGTAAAATTAACGGAATAGTAACGAGAAAACTAGCGATAGCACCAATCAAAGAAACACTGCGCACTAGACCAGGATTTTGATCCCTACCAAAGGCGAGTATGAAAATACCAAACGCAATTGGACACCAAATTGCCAGGCTTAATAAAGAAGAAGTTGACTGCATCATGATTTCTTTTTTTGAGTATTTTATTTAGCTAAAGGGAACATGATAGGAAACAGCATGAAATACGACAGGAAACCGAATAGTCCCAGTATCATCACAAATGCATAGTGATACAAATAACCTGTCTGCAATAAACGCACGCCTTTAGACAACAAGCCAACAAGTTTTGCACTGCCATTTACTACGAGACCATCAATCAAACCTTTGTCACCGATATTCCACAAGCCGCCACCGAGCAAACGCGCACCGCCAGAAAATACGATTTCATTGAAACGGTCCATGTAATACTTATTGTCCAAAAGCGTATAAATTGCACTGAAATTCTTCTTGATTGCAGCAGGAATCGCCGGTTTCACCATATAGAAAATATAGGATGTCGCGACACCAGCCAAGGCTAACCAGAATGGCAACGAAGTCAATGCGTGCACAGCCATTGCAACGGGGCCATCAAATTCGTGTTTGAGTTCTTCCATTGCATGATGAGCTTCGTCAACAATAATTACACCTTGAAAGAAGTGACCAAACAACATAGGTTCTATCGTGAGAAAACCAATGATTACCGAAGGTATTGCCAGTAACACCAGCGGCAACCAAACCACCATCGGAGATTCATGCGGTTTATGGCCAGGAGCCAAGCCATGATGGTGTTCATCATGATCATCATGCGCGTCTGAATGATGATTTTGATCATGTTCTTTGCCAAACCGCTCTTCACCATGAAACACCAGGAAGTACATACGGAAAGAATAAAACGCCGTAACAAAAACACCTGCTAACACTGCAAATTGCGCGAAGCCCGCACCAGCAAGATGACTGGCCTGAACCGCCTCAATGATACTGTCTTTGGAATAGAAGCCAGAGAAGAAAGGTGTTCCTATCAAGGCCAAAGAACCAAGCAAGGAAGTGATCCAAGTGATAGGCATGTATTTACGCAAGCCACCCATATTCCGGATGTCCTGGTCATGATGCATACCGATAATGACTGAACCTGCCGCCAAGAATAACAAAGCCTTAAAGAATGCGTGTGTCATCAAATGAAATACTGCAACGGAATAAGCTGAGGCCCCTAAGGCAACTGTCATATAACCCAATTGCGAGAGCGTTGAATATGCAACCACACGCTTGATGTCGTTTTGGATAATCCCTAGGAAACCCATAAACAAGGCAGTAATCGAACCAATCACCAAAATGAAGGATAAAGCGGTGTCCGACAATTCAAACAACGGTGACATACGAGCCACCATAAAAATACCGGCTGTAACCATGGTCGCAGCATGAATCAGGGCAGAGATGGGTGTAGGACCTTCCATCGAATCTGGCAACCAGACATGCAATGGAAACTGAGCCGATTTACCCATCGCACCAATAAACAGACAGATACATGCAACGGTAATCAACATCCAGTCCGTGCCGGGCAACATCAACTTAACCAGCTCTTCTTTTTTGGCGAACACTTCTGCATAGTTCATCGAACCTGCATACGCCACCAACAAGCCTATACCAAGGATGAAACCGAAGTCACCAACGCGATTAACCAGGAAGGCTTTCATATTCGCGTAAATTGCTGTTGGTTTGGTATACCAAAAACCAATCAACAGATAAGAAACCAGACCTACGGCTTCCCAACCAAAAAACAGTTGCAGGAAATTATTACTCATCACCAGCATCAGCATGGAGAAAGTGAACAAGGAAATATAGGAGAAAAAGCGGTTATAGCCGTCGTCGTCCTTCATGTAACTAATAGTATAAATATGCACCATCAAGGAAACGAAAGTGACGACACACATCATCATCGCAGTCAGGCTATCCACTAAAAACCCAACTTCGAGTTTCAGCCCACCGACGTTCATCCACTGATACAAGGTCGCATTGTAAGTGGCACCGTCGATCACTGCCGAAAGTGTCATGCAGGAGATCACAAACGCTATCAATACCCCAAGTATGGTGACGCTATGAGATACAGTACGACCGACCAGATTACCAAAAAATTTGGTACCTAGCAGACCCGCAATCGCAGAACCTGCCAGTGGTGCAAGTGGTACAGCCAGTAGTAAAAGTGGGTTAAGTTGCCCCGCCATGATGACCCTTTGTTAGCTTCTTACATTTAATAAATTTGCTAATGAAAACTACGCATTCTAACTAGATGAGACTCACATCAAGTCAAATAAATCTAGCCTTTGAGCGCATCTAAATCTTCAACGTTAATCGTGTCCATACTACGGAACATCACCACAAGAATCGCCAATCCTATAGCTGATTCGGCTGCGGCAACTGTCAAAATAAAGAATACAAAAACCTGTCCTGCAGCATCGCCAAGATAATATGAAAAGGCAACGAAATTCATATTCACGGCCAACAGCATTAATTCGATTGCCATCAGCAAAACAATAATATTTTTACGATTAAGGAAAATACCTACGATCGAAATCGCAAACAATATCGCGCCCAAAATCAAAAAATGTGTAAGGGTTAAAGTCATTTAGGCCTCCGTCTTCGCGACGACATTTGCACGATCAGATTCAGCCTTCATACTGACAATACGAATACGATCACTTCGTTTAACTTTTACTGCCTTAGCAGGATCAAAATACTTAATATCTTTACGGCGACGTAAAGTCAGCGCTACCGCTGCGACAATCGCTAGCAACAAAATTGCCGCTGCGACTTCAAAAGCAAATTGATATTGCGTGAAGATCGCCATACCCAATGCCTTGGTGCCACCGAGATTGGCCGAGACAGCAGGTATGTGATTATCAGGGCGCAAGAAACTACGCCATAAAACAAAAGACATTTCCAGAACGATCAATACGCCAACGCCAGCGGCAACTGGAAAATGACTCCAGAACCCAGCCCGCAATTTATCGACGTTAATATCGAGCATCATCACTACGAACAAGAACAGCACCATCACAGCACCGACATATACCAGCACCAAAACGATCGCCAAAAATTCAGCCTTTAACAAGAGCCAAAGTCCAGCTGCATTGAAAAAGCAAAGTACTAAGAACAAGGCGGCATGCACTGGATTACGTGCAGTGATTACCTGAGTAGCGGCAAGTATCAAAATTGCCGAGAATATGTAAAATAAAACGCTTATAAAGTCCATAGCCAGCCAAGTCCAGTTTAGCGGTATGCTGCATCAGCGGCGCGCGCTGCAGCAATTTCGGGTTCATAACGGTCACCAACTGCTAACAGCATCTCTTTGGTGAAATAAAGGTCACCACGTTTTTCACCGTGATATTCAAGTACGTGTGTTTCAACAATCGAGTCGACCGGGCAAGATTCTTCGCAAAATCCGCAAAAAATACATTTGGTTAAGTCGATGTCATAACGTGTAGTACGACGACTGCCATCTTCGCGCTGTTCTGACTCAATCGTAATTGCCATCGCTGGACATACAGCCTCACACAATTTACAGGCGATGCAACGCTCTTCGCCATTTGGGTAGCGACGTAAGGCGTGCAAACCACGAAAACGCGGTGACATCGGTGTCTTTTCTTCCGGAAATTGCACGGTAATCTTGCGCGCAAACATATAGCGCCCCGTCAAGGCAAAACCTTTGATCAGCTCTCGCAGCATCAGGCTGCTAAAAAAATCCTTAATTGCTTCCATTTTTTAGCCTTTTACTTCCAAATATTCCATGGGGTCTGCATCCACGCTGCGACAATGACCAAATAAACCAAAGTGAGAGGGATAAATACCTTCCAACCCAAACGCATGATTTGATCGTAACGATAACGGGGAAAGGAAGCACGAGTCCAGATGAACATCGATACCACAACAAAGGTTTTCATACCCAACCAAATCCAACCGGGTACCCAGTTAACTAATATTGAATTAAACGGCGCCGACCAACCACCGAGAAACATCAACGATGCCATCGCTGAAATCAGGATCATATTGACGTATTCTGCAAGGTAGAACATTGCAAACGACATCCCCGAATATTCGACCATATGACCAGCAACGATTTCTGACTCACCTTCAACCACGTCAAAAGGATGGCGATTCGTTTCAGCGATACCGGAAATAATATAGACGACGAACATCGGCAATAATGGTAACCAGTTCCACGACAAGAAATTAATACCCATGTCGGCAAACTTCCCATGTGTTTGCGCATTAACGATATCAGTCATATTCAAACTGCCCGATACCATCAGTACAATCACCAGTACAAAACCCATCGCAATTTCGTAGGAAACCATTTGCGCTGAAGCACGCATCGCTCCAAGAAATGAGTACTTGGAATTCGACGCCCAGCCCGCAATGATCACACCATAGACTTCCAACGAAGTGATTGCCATAATCAATAGCAAACCGGCATTCACGTTCGCAAGAACTATCTCAGGGCCAAATGGAATAACCGCCCACGCAGCCAAGGCTGGCATGATGGTCATAATGGGCGCCAACAAAAACAGAAGCTTGTTCGACTTTGCTGGAATGATGATTTCTTTAAACATCAACTTCAGCGCGTCGGCAATAGGTTGTAACAAACCTGCAGGTCCGACGCGATTTGGACCCAAGCGAATATGCATCCACGCGATTAGTTTGCGCTCCCATAACGTAAGATAGGCAACTAAACCCATCAGTGGCGCAGTAACACAAACAATCTTCGTCAAAGTCCAGACCAGTGGCCACATAGCGCCAAATATACTCAAACCATACGCCTCAATAGTGGGCAAGAAATTCATATGGCACGCTCCACTTTAATCGAACCAAACATTGCACCCAAGCTTTGCGTAGCGTTTAAGCCGGCAGCAACACGCACCACGTTCGCAGGCAAATTTGCATCCAAGGTAGCGGGCAAAATAACACTGCCATTTTCTTGCGTCAATTTGATGTAATCACCATTCTTAATCGCAAGCTTGGCAAATTCCGCCGTACTCAAATAGGCACTTGGCGCTTTTGCATCAGTGGTTTTTTGCAGTGACTCAGCTCTACGCACGATGGCATCGGTACTATAAATAGGTACATCAGAAACACGTTCCAGTCCAGAACCGACAACAGCAGAAAGTGTTGGCGAAATCGCTGCGATATTATTCAGACTCGAAGACAAATCAGTGACACCCTTACCGAGCACTTCGTCACGCACAGCTTCCGCCGTCTCATAGTCGAAATTCTCTAAGCCAAGCAGATTGCCTAAGACACGCAATACTTTCCAGGCTGGGCGGGTTTCACCAAGTGGCTTAACGACACCATGGAAACTTTGTGCCCGGCCCTCACAATTGACGAAAGTGCCTGCCGTTTCCGTGAAAGGTGACACTGGTAACAATACATCAGCGTAATCCATGCCATGTTTAAATGGCGACATGACGATGACCATCTCAGCCTGATTCAATGTCGATGTCGCCTGTTGCGGATTGCTAGTATCAAATTCCGGTTCCGCATGCAGTACTACATAAGCTTTTTTTGTCTGCGCAAAAACTGGGCTAGCCTCCGTACTCGGATGCGCTTGTGCTAGATATCCGCCAACCGTATTCGCAGCCTCAGTCAAATAACCGAAGCCTGCGTCAGAATTTTTTGCGATCCATTCTGCAAGGGCGTGAATTTTTGCTGCATCAGGATGCTGCGCCGCTGCATTTCCGATAAACACTGCACTACGTGCCACGTCATTGGCTGACAGCAAACTCGCTGCAATCGCTAGCGCTTGCGTCGACACTTGCACGTTTTCAAAACCAGCTGGTTTTGCGATTTCTTTTTTGTTTGCAATGGCTACCGCGATTTCAGCCAAGAAAGCGACCCATGCTGATGGCGCCAAGACAGCCTTGTTTGCCAAGTGAATCAGCAAATCATCATCGGTAGAATGCAGAACACTTAATTTCGCGCCGCCTTTTACTGCGTGGCGCAAGCGCGCCGCTAGCAAAGGATGATCTTTACGTAAGAAAGAGCCAATCACAAAGACCTGACCCAACTGAGCGAAATCAGAAATCGACATTCCAAGCCATGGCTTAATTTTGCCATTCAAAGAAAAATCAGTTTGACGCAATCTGAAATCAACATGCTCAGAGCCCAGGCCACGCACTACGCGCTGCAGCAAAGACAATTCTTCCAGCGTAGAATTTGGTGCTGCGACTGCGGCAATTGCATTGGCACCGTGTTCGTGCTTGATATTTTTCAAGCCGTGCGCGACATATTCCAAGGCGGTTTGCCAGTCAGTTTCCTGCCATTGACCACCTTGCTTAAGCATTGGTTTAGTCAAGCGATCAGCACTATTCAAACCTTCGTAGGCAAATCTATCTTTGTCAGAAATCCAGCATTCGTTGATCGCATCGTTTTCCAAAGGAACTACACGCATCACCTTATTATTTTTCACTTGCACAGTAAGGTTAGAACCCAAGCCATCATGAGCGCTTACTGATTTGCGGCGCGACAATTCCCAAGTCCGTGCCGAATAACGGAAAGGTTTAGACGTTAATGCGCCAACCGGACAAAGATCAATCATGTTGCCCGACAATTCAGAATCAACTGTCTTACCGACAAAAGAAGTGATTTCAGCGTGCTCACCACGACCCAGCATACCCAATTCCATCACGCCAGCAATTTCTTGACCAAAGCGAACACAACGGGTGCAATGAATGCATCGGCTCATTTCTTCCATAGAGATCAGCGGTCCGACACTCTTATGAAATACCACACGCTTTTCTTCTTGATATCGTGAAGTTGTGCCGCCGTAACCGACCGCAAGATCTTGCAACTGACATTCACCACCTTGATCGCAAATTGGACAATCTAAAGGATGATTAATCAGCAAAAACTCCATCACGCCTTTTTGCGCGGTGACGGCCTTGTCACTATTTGAACGAACTATCATTCCTTGCGTTACTGGCGTTGCGCAGGCTGGCAATGGCTTAGGTGCTTTTTCAACCTCGACCAGACACATGCGGCAATTAGCAGCGATAGATAATTTTTTATGATAGCAAAAATGAGGAATGTAAGTGCCAAGTTTATTGGCAGCATCCATTACCATGCTGCCTGCAGGCACTTCAACTTTTTTGCCGTCTATTTCGATTTCAACCATGGTTATGCTCTGGGTGCGCTATGCGAATAAAATTCAAGCTGACTTACAGGTAAGTAGGAACCAAGCAATGCTTATGCTCGATGTGATATTCAAATTCTTCGCGGAAATTTTTGATAAACGCGCGAACCGGCATTGCAGCAGCATCGCCCAGCGCACAAATAGTGCGCCCCTGGATATTGTCAGCAATTGAGTTCAGCATATCTAGATCGTCCGCTCTGCCCTGCCCGTGTTCTATCCTATGTACCATGCGATACAACCAGCCAGTACCTTCGCGGCAAGGAGTACATTGGCCACAGGATTCTTCAAAATAGAAGTACGACAAACGCAGTAAAGATTTCACCATGCAACGGGTTTCGTCCATGACGATAACAGCGCCCGAGCCAAGCATAGAACCCGCCTTGGCGATAGAATCGTAATCCATATCAGTGGCCATCATCACATCAGCTGTTAACACTGGCATGGAAGAGCCGCCAGGTATCACTGCCTTGAGTTTTTTGCCATCGCGCATACCACCGGCCAACTCCAGCAATGTCGCAAATGGCGTACCCATTGGCACTTCGTAATTGCCAGGCATTGCCACATCGCCGGACATAGAAAATATCTTAGTACCGCCATTATTTGGCTTGCCTAAACCAGCGTATTTCTCGCCGCCCATCGCAAACACAAACGGCACCGCTGCAAAAGTTTCCGTGTTATTGATCGTCGTCGGCTTACCGTACAAACCAAAACTTGCCGGGAACGGTGGTTTAAAGCGTGGCTGACCTTTTTTGCCTTCTAAAGACTCTAGCAAAGCAGTTTCTTCGCCGCAGATGTAAGCGCCATAACCATGAAAGGCGTGCAACTGAAAATTAAACTCGGAGCCATGTATTTTATCGCCCAACATTCCGGCAGCACGGGCTTCTTCCAAAGCTTCTTCGAATCTATCGTAGTCAGCAAAAATTTCGCCATGGATGTAGTTGTAACCAACCGTGATACCCATGGCGTATGCACCTATCGCCATACCTTCGATCAAGGCATGCGGGTTATATCGGATGATATCTCTATCTTTAAACGTGCCCGGCTCACCTTCGTCGGTGTTGCAGACCAAATATTTTTGACCGGGATATTGGCGTGGCATAAAGCTCCACTTCAATCCGGTAGGAAAACCAGCACCACCCCGACCGCGCAATGAAGAAGCTTTTAATTCAGCGATGACTTGTTCTGGCGTGATTTTCTCATCCAGGATACGTTTCAGCGACTGATAGCCACCACGCGCGACATAGTCTTGCAGATGCCAATTTTTCCCATCCAGTCCGGCTAATATCAAGGGTTTGATATGGCGATTATGCAGACTCGTCATTATTTCCCCGCCTCAGTTAATTCAGATACTAGCGCATCAATTTTGTCGTGCGACATCAAACTACACATGCGCTTATTATTCACCAGCAAAACAGGTGCATCGCCGCAAGCGCCCATACATTCACCTTCAACCAAAGTAAACATACCGTCGGCGCTGGTTTCTTTATAATCCAGGCCAAGCTTGGTTTTCAAATGATGCGCGGCACGCTCACCGCCAGACAGAGCGCAAGGCAAATTGGTGCAAACCGAAATCTTAAATTTACCGACTGGCTTGGTGTTATACATATTGTAAAAAGTAGCGACCTCCTGCACTGCTACCGCAGGCATGCCAATGTAGTCTGCAACAGCTTGCATTACCTCAGGCGGCAACCAACCAGCTTCATCCTGCGCAATTGCAAGCGCAGCCATGACAGCAGATTGTCTTTGATCGGCAGGAAATTTTGCCAATTCACGATCAATTTTTTTTATTACTTGTTCTGATAAGACCATCGCTTTTTGCCTCAAATATCAACACGCTCAGAGCGCGTGATCATCTATCAATTTCACCAAACACAATATCCTGGGTACCAATAATGGTCACTGCATCAGCGAGCATATGCCCTTTGACCATTTCATTCAAACCTTGCAGATGCGCATAACCTGGCGCACGTATTTTCATGCGATATGGTTTATTGGCGCCATCAGAAAGCAGATAAATCCCGAACTCGCCTTTAGGATGTTCAACCGCCGAATACGCCTCACCTGCCGGCACATGAAATCCTTCCGAGAATAATTTGAAGTGATGGATCAACTCTTCCATGTTCGACTTCATATTCACGCGACTTGGCGGTGCAATTTTATGATTGCTGGTAATGACCGGACCTGGATTATTGCGCAACCATTCCACGCATTGTTTGATGATGCGATTCGATTGGCGCATTTCTTCAATACGCACCAGGTAGCGATCATAACTATCACCATTAACGCCAACAGGAATATCAAAATCTAACAAGTCATAAACTTCATACGGCTGCTTCTTACGCAAATCCCATTCAACACCTGAACCGCGCAACATAGGACCGGTGAAACCCATCGCCTTCGCGCGCTCTGGCGACACCACGCCGATACCGACCAAACGCTGTTTCCAGATACGGTTATCCGTCAGTAGAGTTTCATACTCATCAACGTAGGTAGGAAAACGATTGGTGAAATCTTCAATGAAATCCAACAAAGAGCCCTGGCGGTTTTCATTGAGCAGACGCATGGCCTTTTCGTTCTTCAGATTCGATGCCTTATGCTTAGGCATCTCATCTGGCAAATCTCGATATACGCCGCCCGGACGATAATAAGCCGCGTGCATCCGCGCTCCCGATACCGCCTCATAACAATCGAGTAAATCTTCACGCTCACGGAACGCATAAAGTATCACCGCCATGGCGCCAACGTCCAAGGCATG
>JANYFV010000289.1 GCA_025359635.1 Undibacterium sp.
GCATCAGATAAGGTAGAGCGAGTAAAGCTAAGGCGTTAATCAGCCAGATTGCTAGCAAGCGCATGAACACTCCAAAGTGTTTCCTGATAGTTTACAAATCTCAAGTATCGCGTATTTCCGTCATTCCCGCGCAGGCGAAAATCCAGATTAAACATCGTGCGAAGCACACTAATTTTGACGCTGCGCGTGAAGAAGAAACTGGATTCCCGCGTTCGCGAGAATGACGTCAACAAATGTCAGAGGTTCGGATCCAAACAGGATTAATTTTCGACTAAAACCCCTTCCAAGCAAATGGAAGGGGCACCATCATCAATAACGGTAATGTTCAGGCTTGTATGGGCCTGTTTTACTGACGCCTATGTAATTTGCCTGCTCATCAGTCAAGACACTGAGTTGTGCATTCAGAGTCTTCAACTGCAGACGCGCGACTTTTTCATCGAGATGCTTAGGCAAGGTATACACGCCGACCGGATATTGCGAAGTGTTTACGAACAATTCGATTTGCGCAATGGTTTGATTGGCAAAGGATGAACTCATCACATACGATGGATGACCAGTACCGCAACCCAGATTTACCAGACGACCTTCGGCCAACAAAATGATGCGCTTTCCATCGGGGAAAATCACGTGATCGACTTGCGGCTTGATGTTATCCCACTGATATTTCTTGATCGACGCAACGTCGATCTCATTATCAAAGTGACCGATATTGCAGACGATGGCATTGTTTTTCATTGCCAGCATATGAGCGTGGCTGATGACATGATAGTTACCGGTCGTGGTCACAAAAATATCGCCAAATTCCGCAGCGTATTCCATGGTCACGACACGGTAGCCTTCCATCGCGGCCTGCAGAGCACAGATAGGATCGATTTCTGTCACCCAGACTTGTGCCGACAAGGCACGCATCGCTTGGGCGCAACCCTTACCTACATCACCGTAACCGGCGATGACGGCCACTTTGCCGGCGATCATCACGTCAGTGGCGCGCTTGATGCCATCGACCAGCGATTCGCGGCAACCATACAGATTATCAAACTTGGATTTAGTGACAGAATCGTTGACGTTAATCGCCGGGAAAGCAAGCTTACCTTCCTTATGCATTTGATACAGACGATGCACGCCTGTAGTAGTTTCTTCAGTCACGCCCAGGATTTTTACCAGGCGCTTGGAATACCAATCCGGCTCAGTTTTCAAATGCGATTTAATGGCATTGAACAGACAAATTTCTTCTTCGGAACCAGGATTGGCGAGCACAGAAAGATCTTTTTCTGCACGTGTTCCCAGATGCAGCAACAAAGTCGCATCGCCGCCATCATCTAGAATCATGTTGGAATAACCACCATCTTTCCATTCGAAAATACGGTGGGTGAAATCCCAGTATTCATCCAGATTTTCACCCTTGAAGGCGAACACTGGTGTGCCGCCGTCAGCAATCGCCGCCGCTGCATGATCTTGCGTCGAGTAAATATTGCAAGAAGCCCAACGCACTTGCGCGCCCAGAGCTTTTAAGGTTTCGATCAACACGGCGGTTTGTATCGTCATATGCAAAGAACCGGTGATACGGGCGCCGCGCAAAGGTTGGGTGGCAGCGAATTCTTCACGAATTGCCATCAGGCCAGGCATTTCTGTTTCGGCAATACTAATTTCCTTGCGGCCCCAATCAGCCAGGCTGAGATCGGCAACTAGGTAGTCTTGGGTAGAGTCTTGAGTAGTCATTTTGGTGGCGTTCATCACGCCCTCCTTTCGATAGAAAAAAGTAACGTGAGCGCGGTTGTGATGATTCCAAGCCTGGCAGGATAGCTAGATCCTGTCGCAACGCTCCTTGGAAGGAATGAAGTATAACGCAAATGTGCGCATGCGTTTTGAATCTTGTGTGAAATCCCAAAGAATGCGATATTCTGGGCACAAGTCGATAGGGGAAATTTATGCAACCAGTTTCAAGCGACAACACCACTTCATTCTGGCAAAAAATACTAGCAAAATGGATATACCCATTGCGTTTTTTGCTGATACTTATTATTCCTTTATCATTAGTAGACGCTGTTAAATTTGGCAAAGCCAGCGGCATGCCAAATCTATTTTCGCTCTGGCCGATCTTTGTCAACTATGGCTTACTCAGCGCCATTGATTACGCAGTCGGAAAAGACAAATCCCAACCCGCAAACACTGTACGGCAGATCCCGCTGTATCGCTGGATTGCGTTAGCCGCACTACCAGCTCATATCCTCGCCTTAGTTTGGGGTCTGCATGTGTACACCACCGCAAATTTTGACTTGAGCGGCAAGCTAGGCTGGATACTTTCTGCCGGGGCCGTCTCTGGTACGCTAGCAATCACCGCTGCGCATGAACTGATTCATAAGCAAAGTAAATTGGAGCAATGGGCAGGTGGCATACTATTATCGTCAGTGTGCTACGGTGGCTTTAAGATTGAACATATCTACGGCCATCACGTGCATGTTTCAACACCGCAAGACGCCTCGTCAGCTAAGTATGGCCAAAGCGTTTACCACTTTCTGCCGCGAGCAATTTACTTCAATGCACGCAATGCCTGGCGCCTGGAAGCGGCGCGTCTGCAACGACATAAATTATCGCAATGGCACAATGAAATGCTACGCTGGACGGCAATTTCTATCGGCTTTGCGCTAACTGCTTATGTCTTATTTGGCGCGGCTGGTCTGGTATTTTTTATTGGGCAATCGGTAGTCGCATTTTGCGAATTGGAAGTCATCAATTACGTAGAACATTATGGCCTAGAGCGACAAAAAACCGCAACTGGCTACGAACGGGTCAGACCAGAGCATTCATGGAATTCCAACTATCGATTGATGAATTATTTCCTGCTAAATTTGGCACGACACTCGGATCATCACGCGAATGCATCACGTCGTTATCAGGAACTACGCCATTCTGAAGAAGCTCCGCAACTGCCCGGCGGTTATGGTGCAATGGTGCTGTTAGCGTTGGTGCCCCCGCTTTGGTTTCGGGTGATACATCCGAGGATGCCACGGCTCGAAATTAAGTTGAGCCCGCAGTGCGAATAGTGCTGCGTATTCGCACGCATTTTCGTATTCAGATAACAGCTACTAAAGCGATGTCACGATGATTTTCTGCTTTGTGATGGCGATTTATATAAGTACGAATACACTGCCTTATTCGTACCTACGCCATGCCACAGATTATTTTAATAACCGCTGCTCCGCTCGCGCCACACTCTCCGCAGTCCCACGCACCACAATCACATCCGACGCTTGCAGGATAATTTCCGGGTGCATCTCCAACCTCTGTTTACCCCTGCGCAGGGTCGTGACATCGACATCCAACTCATTCAAACGCAGTGCTTCCAGACTCTTGCCAATGGCATTGGCACGCTCGGTTAGTGCTACCGTATGCAAACGAATTTGCATGCTATCTGGCACATCATCACTGGCACCGTGAAAAAAGCCACGTAGCGATTCATAACGTTCATCGCGTGCGGCCTGCACTTTGTGCACCACGCGGCGCAATGGTACGCCTAGCAAGACCAGCGCATGCGATGCCAGCATCAGGCTGCCTTCCATCAATTCCGGCACCACCTCGGTAGCCCCGGCCGCACGTAATTTGGCCAGATCGGTATCATCATGACTGCGCACTATCACTGGCAAACCCGGATTGAATTCATGTACAAAATGCAGCACTTTCAAAGCGGAAGCGGTGCTGGTATACGTGATGACCAAGGCTGCGGCGCGATTGATACCGGCAGCCAATAGGCTTTCACGCCGACCGGCATCGCCATACGATACATTGGCACCGGCCAACTGCGCTTCGCGGATACGATCGGGATCAAGATCGAGCGCGTGATAATCGATATTTTCTTCCGATAATAAGCGCGCCAGACTTTGCCCGCTGCGCCCAAAACCGGCGATGATCACATGCTTTTTTGCTGTCATGCTGCGCGCGGCAATTTGGGTTAGCGCTAACGATTGCATCATCCACTCATTGGCAGAGAGTTTTAAA
>JANYFV010000294.1 GCA_025359635.1 Undibacterium sp.
TTCGGTACTCACTTCGGTTACTATCGATGAACAGTTAAGCTTACCGACCGCATCCTCCGTTTTGCTGCAAAGCGTTTTGTTTGCAGCAGAGAGATGAGATTATGCAGCACTTTCTGAAATCCGTCAACCCCTTCGTTTGACTGCTTGAATTCTTTACTTCAATTCAAACCCAGGGATTGCCTGCTTTCTTGCCACTTTTTTCACTTCCCATACCCGTCTGTTTCAACGGGAGGCGAATCATAGCAAACCTTGATCGCTGTTGGCAAGGGGTTGGGAATATGTATATGGACAAGAGAGCCTCTACCGCTAACATGGAGAGCGGTGGGGGCTCTTATCGGAAGGAGAAAATTAACCCGGATATTTGCGATATCTGAAGTGATGATGCGTTTTACCCAATTAGCGAATTAGACGACCGCCACTTTATCCAAACTATCAGCAGACTTCAATAATGATTGCACTGCGCGTTCGAATAAAGGCTCACTTTCTAAAAAGCGTACACGCCCGTGAGCAATCATGCGGCGAAACATACGCACGCTAACAATTGACGGCTCTTCTTGCCCAGTCAAACTCAACACAAGATTTGTTTGTGTTGGGTCAACCCAATTAAGCCAGCCCTGACTTGGCATACCCCCAAGATTAATTTCTAATGCGACACCACTACGCAGACGCTCTTGAATGCCCTCAGGACTCAATTCATCCGGTTTGGCCGAAAGAGTTACATCAAGATTCTCAGCTGGCAATTCCAGATCAAATACCTGATCTAACATTTGCACTTTGATATCAAGTTCTTTGATTGCCTGAGCTAAGAATTTTTGCGAATCAGATTGATTTTCAGGTTTAAGCTCACTGCGGGTATTTCCTTCTGCGTTGCTAACAAACAAATCAAAATGTTCATGAATTGCCGACAAGGACGGAACGTTTGCGAGCGTTGCCGAGTGACTCGCCCTGAGCGCACTTGTATGGGCATCCACCAACCAATTCATGAGCACTTGCAGTTGTGTCGCATCAAAATTAATTGATGCCAAACCCTCTCTAAGAGTATTTAAAATAATAGGTAGCAACGCAAATAACTGAGTACGGTCATCCTCTCTGAGTTTAGGGACAATACTCCATAAGAGATCTGGTACCAATAAGCGATAATCACGAGCTCTCTTTTCATTATTGCGGTCAGCCAATTCAACTGCGTGTACCCATGTATTTTCCAAAAATTCATGTAAGTATTTATCAATTGTCAGGCCCAATAAAGCTTCGCCCATTTGGGCCGCAGTATGCGCAAAACGCAAAGTATGATTCTGAGCTTGCTCAACTACTTCAACTGCACGTTCGATTTTTTTATCGCCCGCACGTAGTTCTCGAGCAATAAACGCATCAAATTCATCGAGCATTTTTGAGAACAACTGAGGATTCTCACTATCGTCCTTCAATAAGGTTTCGACGATACGGCAAATCTCAGCCGTAATATGGGCTCCACTCGGATCTAATTGCTTCAATCCCAAAGAAATTGATCCAATACGATTCACCAACATCCGTGCCGGATGCCCTTTTTGTGTCAGCAAGGACGTATCGCGCAAAGCAACCTTCAAGACCATAAATTGCAAACGCCCGAGCTGAGCTCGAACTTCTGCTGGCACTTGGTTATCACGCAAAATAAACTCAAAAAGCATTGCTACAATATCGATGGTCATTTGCTCATCGATATTTTGGGTCATCTCATTGAGTGCCGCCCTTTGCTCCAAAATAAGATTACGCACCCCCCCATTACTGTCCATCATATCGGCAGTGCTTGGAGTAAATGCCATCTGCATCTTATGCACCGAACTAGCTATTCGAACACCGCTTACTTGCGAAGTACCTTCTGAAGCCACCCCATGCTGCCCAGAAAAATCCCCCCCGCTATTCTGTTGGCCACCACCAACGCTGTTACTGCCACCTTGAGACATGCCCGTCGAACTATTCATTTCACCTGAAAATTCGCCCGCCCCAGAGCCATTAACACCATTTGATGATTGACCACCAGAAAATCCATTGCCAGAATTTTCAGGCGAACGACCTTCGTTGACATTAGAACCACCACCGAAAAATTTACGCAATACGCCACCGACGGCTTGCCCTCCACCGAGCCAGCCAAATTGTTTCTTCGATTCACCTGCAGGGTTAGCTAAAGAATTTTGACCGCCTTGAGAAAAATTTTGCCCCCCCCGTGAACTTACTTGCCCAGATCCCGCAGCCATACCGCGTACGGAATCAAATAATTGCTCTAATTGATTCCCTCGGCTTCCAGATGCCATAGCTCTTGAATGAGAATCTCCCTGGAAATTATCATTGCCATAACTGGCATTGTCTCGCCCATGCGATTGCCCTTGTCGGTAATTTTGACTGGCATTTTCTGAATTTCGCATCTGACTATGCCGAAATGGCTGACCAGCTTCGTCAGATTCCAACTCTTCATCATCTCCATATCCATCCTGAGCGGATTGATTCGGCGATTTTTTTATCTTCAGTTGCAATTGTGCAGCGATGCCATGTTTTGCCAGGTGCGCATTAAGACTTTCATAAATCGTCGGTACGAAACTGACAAAATTATCCGAAAATGTTTGAATTAGCAACGACGTTAAAGCCTGATTCAGACCGAAATTTTCAAACGATGTCGCAATGCATCTAGTGAATATATAGGGGCGAAACGGATTTTCACGCTCCGCAGTGACATCCTGCTCAAAAATTAAAGCGACACGAATATTTAAATCTCGCAGTTGCCCTTCAGCTTCGTTACGAAATCGAGTGGTAATGTCATCGATACGCAACTCGTCTTCAAACGTATTTGCATCCAGAAGAGTAAGACTGTCAGCCGTAAACGAAAGCGCTGATTCAGGACGAAAAGTATTGTAGGTAGTTTGAAAACTACGCGCTAACAAGCTCTCCATATTTTTATTCAGTTGGTGCATCAGGGATGACTCCTGATCATGCAGCACCGCCCGTGCATTTAATAAGCGCCCTTGTTCGGACGATGAATAGCTGATATCAGCCTTACTAAACAAATCTTTAACGCAGCGAGGAATTGTCGTCTGCGCAGCGTCAAGGAAGGCACGCAAAAATTCCGCGCGTGACGTAACTAACAAGTCGTTCAAATCCATACTTTTCCTCGTCATGCAAAGGGCATGAAAAACACTAAAACTATAATCAACTACTTGCTTTAAGTATATGAATATTTGAGCTCAATGGTGACTTTTTGTTGCATCGATGGTTTTGTTACATGGCTTTTGTGCCAATTAGTAATTAAGACTCAATTCAAGCTGCCTTTTTCTTCTTTGAGGCCGCCTTTTTTACCGGCACTACATCAGTTTTTTCCAATTTTGCTTTCACGGTACCCTTAGCGGGTGCTTTGGCTTTTCGTTCTTCAAACTCAAAGCTAATTTTGCCATCCTTACCCCGAACCAAAAATGCCTTGAACGGCCGCCGTGTCCTTTGAGAAATAAAGCCTGGCAACAAGTCAGTTTTTCCATCATTGAGTAATTTAACCATTTGCTCAGGTAAAATTTCTTGCTGCAAAATAATGCGGCCACTGCGGAAATCGCATGCTTTTGGTCTCGCGACGGTTTTCTCACAAACGTAAGCTAAACCCAACTCATACACATTGCTGGCACATTTTGGACAGGCACCAAGCGAAGTTTGCCCAGTAAAATCAACTGCCTCGGCACTTTCATCATCCTGATTTTGGCCGAAATCGAATTCAAGTTTGAAATTATTATTGTCTTCATCGCGCACAATTTTCAGTATCGCAGCAAATGGTCTGCCCATCTTCGAGCGGAAGCCCTGAAGCGGACCTATCTCACGCTTACTCAAGACTTCTTCCACCTCAGCGACTTCAAACTGACGACTACCGGGCGTTTTACTCATGGAAAATTCACACTTTGTACATGCAAAACGACGATAATTTTCTTTCACTACGCCACCACAATTCGGACATGGTGTGTGTAATGTCGCGTAATCGCCGGGGATCGTATCATTATTGTATTCTTTGGCGCGTTTGACAATAATCTGCGTCATTTGTGCGATTTCTCGCATGAATTCTTCACGGCTGATTTTGCCACGTTCCATCTGCGAAAGCTTGTATTCCCACTCTCCGGTTAGTTCGGGAGAAGTTAGTTCATCAACGCCCAAGCCACGAAGCAAGATCATTAACTGAAAAGCCTTGGCCGTTGGCACTAATTCACGGCCTTCGCGAAATAGGTATTTTTCGTAGATTAAGCCCTCAATCGTAGCGGCTCGAGTCGCTGGCGTACCCAGTCCCTTGCCCGCCATCGCTTCACGCAACTCCCCATCATCAATTAACTTACCGGCACCCTCCATGGCAGACAACAGCGTTGCCTCTGAATAGCGCGCTGGCGGTTTAGTGACTAAACCATTCGCAGTCACTTTTTCAGTTTTAACTTTTTCGCCATTCGCTACCGCCACCAGGTTTCCACTGTTTTCAGGATCGGAATCATCTTGCGCTTCCTTGCCATAAATCGCCAGCCAACCTGGATTGGTCATTACCTTGCCCTCAGTCTTAAACTGATGACCGGACACTTCAGTAATCCGCGTTGTTACTTGAAACTCTGCAGCGGGAAAGAACACCGCCATAAACCGACGAGTAACCATGTCGTACAATTTTTGCTCAGGCTCCGACAAATTTTTCGGAGCCTGTCCTGTCGGTATGATCGCAAAGTGATCGCTAATTTTTGCATTGTCAAAAATACGTTTGTTTGGCTTGACCCAATTGTTCTTTAATATCTGCGTAGAGAATTGATGAAAATTATTGCTTTCGGACAAAGTCTCGAGAGTCTGCTTCACCGTATCTATGTAATCTTCTGGCAAATGTCGGGAATCAGTACGAGGATAAGTTAATACCTTGTGTTTTTCATACAATGCCTGCGCCAGGCCCAAAGTATTTTTTGCAGAAAACCCAAAGCGCGAGTTAGCTTCACGTTGCAAACTTGTCAAATCAAACAGGGCTGGCGCCATTTGCGTTGCAGGTTTCGATTCTTCCCTGACATTGCCTAGCTTGCCCCGGCACGCGGCAACAATCGAGTCAGCTGCTGCTTTCGCCCAAAGACGTTCTGCTTTTTTCTCTGGATCCGTTTCATCTTTTTTGAACTGATGATCTAGCCATCGCCCTTCATAAACGCCGGCAGCACAGATAAATTCAGCGCGCACTTCCCAAAAATCCCGCGAAACGAAATTCTTAATTTTTTCTTCTCGCTCAACCACAATAGACAGAGTTGGCGTTTGTACGCGACCAACAGTGGTTAAATAAAACCCACCTTCTTTAGAATTAAAGGCGGTCATGGCCCTGGTGCCGTTAATTCCGATTAACCAATCTGCCTCCGAACGACAACGCGCTGCATCTGCAAGTGGCAACATTTCTTCATCAGTGCGCAGCTTTTTAAAGCCATCGCGAATTGCGCCCGGCGTCATCGATTGCAACCACAATCGACTAACAGGCTGTTTCGCCTTGGCGTGTTGCGCGATCAAGCGGAAAATTAATTCACCTTCACGTCCAGCATCGCAAGCATTAATAAGAGCGGAGACATCTTTGCGTTTAATCAATTTATTCAGGACTTTAAGGCGAGACTCGGTTTTTGCAATAGGATTTAAGGCAAAATGCGGCGGAATCATCGGTAAATGGGTAAATGTCCATTTGCCTCGTTTAACGTCATATTCCTCTGGCACCGCAATTTCAAGCAAATGGCCGACTGCCGAAGACAAGACATATTCGTCCGACTCGAAATAATCATCGTGTTTGGTAAATCCACCTAAGGTTTTGGCAATATCGTTTGCAACAGAAGGCTTCTCGGCGATGATGAGAGTTTTGGTCATTGGGGGTATTCTCTGGTAAATTTCTTAGTATTGCGTTTTAACAATAGTTTATGGCGAATAACGACACCATTAAGCCCAAAAGGGCAAATTAAACGTAAGACTAACCTAATTGCTATGACTTAGCGGGAAATGATGGAGAGGATCAATGAAAAAATCAGGCAATAATGTGATTTTTGCCACAAATTTTAGGTTTTTATAGCCTAAAGTTAATGCAATAGACGAGGTTCGCTCTCTTGATCTGAAAGTAATAGCTCGTCAAACATTAACATATCCGGTTCTTTACCCTGACTCCAGAGCATCATAAGTACGATCACTTTTAGCTTGTCTAAGGGTACGGGTGACTCATTAATTGCAAGCGCGCGTTCAATTACGATTTCCCGTTGTTGTGAATCAAGCAAATTTGCAGACTCAAGAAATTGAATAAATCCCATCGCCGGAATACCAATTACCGCGCTTTCTTGACTAGCGTAAATACGAAAACCTTTCGATGCTCTCGGTTCCTGTTGATCAACGGCAGGAGCATTGACTAAGCTATTGGTCGTATCAGCTAAAACAGTCAACCAATCCAACGCTTCAGAAATTTCATCCTGCTCAAAACCAACTGCAGAAAGTTTCTTGGTTAAAGCAACCGTATCTGGACAAGCGTCCGGACGGTAATAGGTTTCATAGAGATAAACAAGAATATCAAACATAGCGTTACTGTAGCTTCTAGGAGCAATTGAAACAAGCCCCCCAAGTTCTTTTTTATTGAAAAAAAACTTCAGCTATGATCACGATTTACTGAGAAATTTAAGATCTTATTGCAGACGTCTGACCAGCCCACCAGGTAGATTTTCTAACTTGCCATCAAGCTCGCGCTGCAATAAATGTCCGGTTAAACTGCCAATATCACATCCAGTACGTGCCACCAGGACTTCTACATGTACCGGGTCATAACCTAGAGCGATTAGTAACCAGTCGTCAGATTCGCGCTCAATTTCCAACTCTGAATTTGGCGATTCAGCGATGCCAACGCACGGACTAATGCATAACTCTTCTAAGATATCCTGTGCCGAATCGACCAGTTTGGCACCCTGCTTGATTAACTGATGGCATCCTTTAGAAAATGGGGAATGGATAGAACCTGGAATAGCGAACACATCCCGGCCTTGTTCTCCCGCCATCCGCGCCGTAATCAAGGAGCCTGATTTTGCGGCAGCCTCAATCACCAGCACACCTTTGGCTAAGCCGGAGATAATTCGATTGCGTCGCGGGAAATTGCCTGCTATCGCAGGCATGCCAAGTGGGTACTCACTAACGATACAACCATTGTCGGCAATCAAATGTGCCAATCCACGGTTTCGTGCGGGATAGACAATATCGGCACCGGTGCCTATCACTGCAACTGTAGAGCCCATTCCTTTTAAACCACCCTGATGTGCGGCAGCATCGATACCCGCCGCCATCCCCGAACTAATCGTCAGACCCGACTGGCTTAAGGTTTCGGAAAATTTTTCGGCATTTGCTATGCCTTGAGCGGTCGCGTTGCGACTCCCTACTACGGCAACACTTGGCGTTGACAATAGTTCAACGCGGCCTTTAGCGTAAATCAGGATAGGGGGATCGGCAATATCGAGCAAGGCCTTTGGATAGGCTTCGTCTGCCAAAGTCAGAACGTGGTTGTTTGGGTTCTCGCACCACGATCTGGTGAGTTCAATCTGCACCAGAATGTTGTCCGCCACTTTCTGCGTCAGAGTCATTGCCACTCTTTCCGGCACGACCTTGCTCAGCGCAGAGAAATCAGCTTTGAATATATTTGAAGGCAAGCCGAATACTGACAATAATTTTCGCGCTTTATCTAAACCGACCCCAGTTGTTTGTATCAACCGAAGCCAATCTATCCAATCCTCATTGCGCTCGCTCACCAATTTTTACGTTATCTATCAACAATTATTCAGGAGACTTCGCAACGTCACCAACTGTAACGGTGTCAGTCACCTGCATCACCAAACCGTATGAAATATTCTTGAAGACACGGAAAATGAATAATGTGCCGTAAGATTCATCCGGTAAGCGAATAGGTTTTTTATTATCGGTAGTATCTGCAATAATTTGTCCGAAACGCGCCAATTCCAATACCGTTCCAACATTAAGTCCAGCCTCAGTGCCACGGTTAACGCTAATAATCTGATTTTGACCGGCCTGATTCACGCCACCATAAATTGAAACGACACGCGCCTTCGTCACACGCTCAGGAGGATGCGGTGCATAGTTTTGTATTGGCGTTGGAGGAATCGGCATAAGTCGATCTCCCACAGTCATCTCTTCCTTAGCATTAACAACGATAAAAGTATCTACGCCATCTGGAGTTTTTGCCGTGCGTTCAAGCTTAACCGTACCCAAAAATACCGCTTCAAAACCAATAACTGCTTTAGTCTCTGGATCTTTGAGAGGTACTCCAGGACGAAATACTTGAAAAGATGTTCCACCCTTTAAGTCACCACGCACATAAGCTTTATCGCTTTTCGACATGTTCACGCGACCTTCTGGCGCCGCAACAATACGGGGTGCGGTTGCTAACTCATCTTTATCAATAACGAGAGGCTGAACAAGAAACGGTTCGATCAGGTTCGACGGAATAGCAGGAATTCCATTCTGCCCTAACGCGCCAGAGCGGATCTGCGGTATCAAATGAGTCGTGCCCGACACCCCAGTGACATCGGAGCCAACAGGGTTACCCAAGCGCAAACGTCCGGTTGTTCGATCAAAATAAACGATTTGGTTTGGATAAATCCAGTGTGGATTACGGATTTCTTCCTTATTCATGCCCCATACTTCTGGCCAGCACCAAGGATTTTGTAAAAATTTGCCTGAAATTCCCCAAAGGGTATCTCCTTTTACAACCACATGCTTATCCGGTGCATCTGGCAGGAATGCGCATTTTTGGCTCTTCGGAGATACTTTCTCCTCTTGAGCATAGGCATATGATGCATGCAATGCCGGGAAGGCGATAGCAAGGAGTAGAGCGATTGTGCTAAACTTTTTCATGAAATTTATCCGTTGCCTGATTCTGATTATTAATAATGCTACAGCGTTAATAAGCTTGTAGCAAATTTACATTGTCCTGCATAAACAAGCATGATGCAGCCAATCTTGCTAATTTGGATCAAATTTTGCCCATAAATCCTTGAACTAGCAAGAGAAAACGCACTACAACAGCTTTAGCCTGTTGTGAAAAGCCCTATGTCAATACTAAATATCCTCCGTTATCCTGATCCACGTCTGCACAAAATAGCCAAATCCGTTACTGTTTTTGACGAAAGGCTAAAAAAACTTGCTGCGGATATGGCCGAAACCATGTACGACGCACCGGGCGTTGGTCTGGCTGCACCGCAAGTCGACGTGCATGAGCAATTGGTCGTGATCGATACATCTGAAACCAACGATGATTTGTTGATTTTGATCAATCCAGAAATTATTTGGAGCAGCCCTGAGCGCAAAATGTACGACGAAGGATGTCTCTCCGTACCAGGAATCTACGATGGCGTTGAGCGCGCTGCAGAAGTAAAAGTACGCGCCTTAGACATAGAAGGAAAATCATTTGAATTGCATGTCGATGGCTTACTCGCGGTATGTGTACAGCATGAAATGGATCATCTGATTGGTAAAGTATTTGTCGAATACTTATCCCCGCTAAAACGCAATCGCATTAAAACAAAAATGCTAAAAGAAGAGCGCACAGAACAATACAACAAACAGCGTGGACGTCGATGAAAGTAGTTTTTGCCGGCACACCTGAATTTGCTGCCGTCGCTCTCAAGGCCTTACATGAGGCGGATTTTGAGATTGTGTTAGTGTTGACGCAACCCGATCGCCCGGCGGGTCGGGGCATGCAAATGCATGCTTCTGCCGTCAAGCAATACGCTTTGCAACAACAGATTCAGGTGGCGCAACCGATCTCATTGCGTCTTGATGGAAAATATCCTGTTGACGCACAACAAGCACACGCCCTACTACACAACACGCCGCATGATGTCATGGTAGTGGCAGCGTATGGATTAATTTTGCCGCTCTCGGTGCTGGCAATTCCTCCTTTAGGCTGCATCAATATTCACGGTTCTTTGTTACCGCGCTGGCGTGGTGCGGCTCCCATTCACAGAGCCATCGAAAGTGGCGACAAGCTCACTGGCATCACGATTATGCAGATGGAACAGGGCTTGGATACTGGCCCCATGTTAGCAACAGCTAGCGTTCCTATCGCAGCCAATGACAGCACAGGGACGCTGCACGACAAATTAGCTGCATTGGGTGGCACCATGATAGTCGAGGCCTTGCGCGCTATGGAAAAAGGGACGATAACTGCTACTGTTCAACCGGAACAAGGAGTGACTTATGCGGCCAAAATCAGCAAAGACGAAGCTGCCCTGGATTTCAGCCTATCTGCGCAGACATTAGCTAGAAAAATTCAGGCCTTCAATCCCTTTCCTGGCACACACGCCAAGCTTGAAGGTGTCATCGTCAAAATCTGGCAAGCAGAGCTGATTGAAGGAAAAGCTGACAATGCGGTTTCTGGTCAAATTATCGCCGCCAATGGACACGATGGAATTTTGCTAGCTTGCGCTTCGGGTGACTCTGTTTTACGTTTGACCGAGCTGCAAAAACCCGGTGGAAAACGGCTACCCGCCGCAGAATTTCTCAAGGGCTTTGTGATTCAGCCTGGGCAGATTTTTTCGAGTTAGGTCTAGACGGGAAACAGTATCAAGCTCAAACTCCCCTCGGGCAGTTTACATTAAAACAAGAGATTTTTACGCCCGCTCACCAAGCATAAACATCTAACCACAAAGTCTAATGAAAGCGCCTGCCATCTCACGTGTCGTGCGTCCAAGCCCTTGATTTGACGTATAATTTATCTTTTCCAGCGCCGATTTGAGACTCAGATTGCGCGCGCGCGATTTAAGTACTAAGTGCAGCTAAAAAGCCAAGCTTACTTTTTAACCGATCCCGCCTGCAAAACTCTGCATGTTTGATCGGTTTTCTTGTTTTAAAGACGAATACTCATGACACAGACCACTACCACCACCGAAACCATACTGCGTGACTTATTGGCGCGCCGCATCCTGATCCTCGATGGCGCGATGGGCACCATGATTCAGCAATACAAGCTGACCGAACAAGACTATCGCGGTGAACGCTTCAGCAATTTCACTGGCCCGGAAGGCGTGCGAGAACTGTTCGTCAAAGGCAATAACGAACTGCTCTCGCTGACCCAGCCGCAGATTATTCAAGAAATTCATGAGCAGTATCTGGCTGCTGGTGCCGATCTGATCGAAACCAATACCTTCGGTGCCACCACGGTAGCGCAAGACGATTACCACATGGCACATCTGGCGTACGAGATGAACCTGGCCTCGGCCAAGATCGCGCGTGCCGCCTGTGATAAATATTCCAGTGCCGACAAGCCACGCTTCGTCGCCGGCGCACTGGGACCTACACCTAAAACCGCTTCGATTTCACCGGATGTGAATGACCCAGCCGCGCGTAATGTCACTTTTGATCAACTTGTCGCCGCCTATTTAGAGCAAACCCGCGGTCTAGTCGAAGGCGGAGCCGACGTACTGCTGGTAGAAACTATTTTTGATACTTTAAATTGCAAAGCCGCACTGTTTGCGATTGACCAGTATTTTGAAGAAAGCGGTAACAAGCTCCCCATCATGATATCCGGCACCGTCACCGATGCCTCCGGTCGTATCTTGTCTGGCCAAACCGTGCCAGCGTTCTGGAATTCGGTACGCCATGCCAAACCGCTTACCATTGGACTCAATTGCGCACTTGGTGCTGCCTTGATGCGCCCGTATGCTGAAGAACTTTCCAAGATCGCCGACACCTTTGTTTGCATATACCCAAATGCCGGCCTGCCCAACCCCATGAGCGACACCGGCTTTGATGAACTGCCAGCCGATACTTCAGCTCTGCTAAAAGAATTTGCCGAAGCCGGCTTCATCAACATCGCCGGTGGCTGTTGCGGCACCACGCCACCGCATATCAAGGCGATTGCCGATCTGCTGCAAAGCCAGAAACCACGCGCCATTCCAGAAATCGCTCCAGCCATGCGCCTGTCGGGCCTGGAACCGTTCACGATTGATGCCGAGTCCTTATTCGTCAACGTCGGCGAGCGCACCAATGTCACCGGCTCCAAAGCCTTTGCGCGCCTGATCCTGAACGAACAATACGACGAAGCGCTGGCAGTCGCACGTCAGCAAGTAGAAAACGGTGCGCAAGTGATCGATATCAACATGGATGAAGCGATGCTAGATTCGCTCGCCGCCATGACGCGTTTCCTGAACCTGATCGCGTCAGAGCCAGACATCGCACGCGTGCCCATCATGATTGATTCGTCCAAATGGTCGGTGATAGAAGCGGGTTTGAAATGCGTACAAGGCAAGGCCATCGTCAACTCGATTTCGATGAAAGAAGGTGAAGCACAATTCCTCCATCACGCCAGACTTTGCAAGCGTTATGGCGCAGCAGTGATCGTCATGGCCTTCGATGAAAAAGGTCAAGCCGATACCTATGAGCGCAAGATAGAAATCTGCCAACGTGCCTACGATCTGTTGATAGAACAATGTGATTTCGATCCTTACGACATCATCTTCGATCCGAATATTTTTGCCATCGCCACTGGTATCGAAGAACATAATAATTACGCCGTCGATTTCATCAATGCAACGCGTTGGATACACGACAATCTGCCGGGAGCCAAGATCTCCGGTGGCGTTTCAAATGTGAGTTTCTCTTTCCGCGGCAATGACCCGGCACGCGAAGCTATCCACACGGTATTTCTATATCACGCGATTCAGGCTGGCATGACCATGGGCATCGTCAATGCCGGCATGATGGGCTTGTATAGCGAGTTAGATCCTGAACTGCGTGAGCGCACTGAAGATGTCGTACTCAATCGCCGCGAAGATGCGACCGAGCGCATGATAGAAATCGCCGCCACGCTAAAAGCAGGTGGCAAAAAAGAAGAAGCTACGCTGGAATGGCGCAACGACAGCGTCGAAAAACGTTTGTCGCATGCGATGGTGCACGGCATTACTCAGTGGATCGTCGAAGATACTGAAGAAGCGCGCCTGAATGTACTGAACAGTGGCGGCCGTCCTATCCACGTGATCGAAGGCCCGCTGATGGCCGGCATGAATATCGTTGGCGATCTCTTCGGTCAGGGCAAAATGTTCTTGCCGCAAGTGGTCAAATCAGCGCGCGTCATGAAGCAGGCAGTAGCACATCTGGTGCCGTTTATTGAAGAAGAAAAACGCCTGTCCGGCGACAATAAACCTAAGGGAAAAATTGTCATCGCCACCGTCAAAGGTGACGTGCACGACATCGGAAAAAACATCGTCACCGTGGTCTTGCAATGTAATAATTTTGAAGTCGTCAACATGGGCGTGATGGTGCCTTGCTCTGAAATTCTGGCGCGCGCAAAATTGGAAAACGCCGACATCATCGGTCTCTCAGGCCTGATCACGCCTTCATTGGAAGAAATGGCCTACGTCGCCAAAGAGATGCAGCGCGACCCGCATTTTCGCATGCTAAAAATCCCTCTACTGATAGGCGGCGCCACCACCAGCCGCGCCCACACCGCAGTCAAAATCGCACCGAATTACGAAGGCCCGGTAGTATATGTGGCCGATGCCTCGCGCTCGGTCTCGGTCGCGCAATCACTGTTGACACCCGAAAGCCGCGCGCAATACATGGACGATTTGGCAGTCGATTACGAACGCATACGCGTGCAACATGCGAACAAAAAAGCCGTGCCGATGCTAACGTTGAAACAGGCTCGCGCGAATAAAATGAAGCTGACGTTTGACGGCAAAAATACGCCAGTAAAACCGAAGTTTATCGGCCGTCGCATCTTCAAGAATTTTGACCTCGCCACCATCGCGCAATACATCGATTGGGGCCCGTTCTTCCAGACTTGGGATCTGGCTGGCCCCTTTCCTGCGATATTGACCGATCCGGTAGTCGGTGAAGCCGCCAGCAAGGTCTACGAAGAAGGTCGGGCGATGTTAAAAAAAATCATCGACGGCCGCTGGCTGACTGCCAACGGTGTCATCGCTTTATTACCCGCGAATACGGTCAATGATGACGACATCGAAATCTACACCGATGACAGCCGCACGCAAGTGGCGCTAACGTATTACGGCACGCGCCAGCAAACCGAAAAACCGATCATCGACGGTGTGCAAAGACCGAACCAATGCCTGTCCGATTTCATCGCGGCAAAAGAATCTGGCATAGCCGATTACATAGGCATGTTCGCGGTAACGTCTGGTTTAGGTATAGAGAAATACGAAAAACGCTTTGAAGACGCACACGATGACTACAGCAGCATCATGCTGAAATCTCTCGCCGACAGATTAGCCGAAGCCTTCGCCGAGCACCTGCACGAGCGAGTACGCAAAGACCTGTGGGGTTATGCCAGCGATGAAGTTTTATCGAATGCTGAGTTGATTAAAGAATCATATAAAGGCATACGCCCGGCACCAGGCTATCCAGCTTGCCCTGAGCATACTGTGAAAACTGAAATGTTTAGACAGATGCAATGTGAAGAAATCGATATGCATATCACTGAATCATGGGCGATGATTCCTGGTGCGGCGGTGTCAGGTTTCTACTTTGCGCATCCTGAGTCTAAGTATTTTAGCGTCGGTAAAATTGCGGATGATCAGGTGGTGGATATGGCTGTTCGGCGCGGGGTGAGCAAGGATGAGGTTGAGCGGTGGTTGGCGCCTAATTTGTGATAACGTGAAATCGTTGTTAGTAACAATAATTTGATCGAAAAGCCATGTAGGGTGGGCAGGCTTCATTGCCCACGCGGAAATAGCCGATTTTATTTACGAACAAGTCACCTATTTTTATCCCAGTATTTACCAGCAAACGTTCACATCGTTCACAGGTCGGGGGTGGCCCGACTGCCACTCACTTTTCTTGTTTCGTCAAGAAAATGTAAGCAAAAGAAGGCGACCGCACTTCGCTGCCCTTCGGGTGCCCAATTATGCAAGTCACAAAATGGGAAGTACAGAAGCGAAAGTTTCAGATCAAAAACCAAACCGGTTACTCAACTGTTATTCAGATTAAGACGGATTCGGATTCGGATATCGCGTTATTTTCGAACTTACTTTTGATTTTGCCCTTAACCTTCAACCGCTCGGGACGCGACAGATAAATCAAAACAACTATTCACAGAAATTAACGAAAAAAGTGGATTTTTCATAAAGCCCGTGCTATTTTTACAATTCACACAGGTTAGCTCTGTTACCACCGTTTCAAAACATGAGCTTTATGAGCGACATTCACACACAATTTATTGAAACTTCGCAATTGCGCATCGGAATGTTTATCTATCTTGATGTTGGCTGGATAGATCATCCTTTTCCGGTAAGCAGTTTTGAAATTCGCACACAAGCTCAACTTGCCACCATCCGTGCTCTGGGCATGGATCAGATTCGTTATTCCCCTGAAAAAAGTTCACCTGAACCTAGTCCAGCACTTATCCCGGAAGTCATTGTGGTTGATCCACTCGTCGCTAGCGAATCTCCAAAAGCGGCAGAAGCGCGTTTAAGACGTGAAGTCCTAGCCTTACAACACTCTAGTTTGCTCGCTTGTGAACGCCAGTTTGGTCAGGCGTCACAAACATTCAAACACGTTGCAGAAATTGCGCATGCTCAACCTCATCTGGCTAAAGAACAAACAGAAGCCTTGATACAGGGATTTTTAGTCAATGTCCTAGACGAGGAAGAAGCGGCAATACGCCTTTTATCTGAAAAAGCCGGTGAAAAAACTTCACTGCATTCAATCAACGTCACGATCATTTCACTCTTGCTCGGCAAGGCTTTAGGCCTAAAAAAATCAGATTTATTTGAATTAGGCGTAGGGGCCCTACTTCACGATCTCGGAAAGATGGCGCTGCCAGATCGCTTGCGCTGGCAAGACGAACAATTTAACAGCGCCGAACGACAACTTTACCAGGGACATGTGCAACACAGTGTCAGTCTTGCTCAAAGAATGGGGCTATCACCTGAAGCCATCATATTGATCGCTCAACACCATGAATACATCGATGGTAGCGGCTATCCAGCGCATGTGAAGGCGGATAAAATTACTCCACTTGGTCGCATCATCTCCTTAGTCAATAAATACGACAATATGTGTAACCCGGGTAATCCGGCGCTTGCTATTACGCCGCATGAGGCATTGTCTAAGCTATTCACTGCAAACAAATTACAATTTGATGGACTTAGCATCACTGCGTTCATTCATATGATGGGCATCTATCCACCTGGCTCGGTAGTGCAATTGACAGATGATCGATATGCCTTAGTTGTGTCGGTCAATTCTGCCCGGCCAATCAAGCCACGAGTTGTGATTCATGATTCGTCAATTCCACGAGATGATGCGCTTGTGATTAATCTCGAACACGAAAAAGATCTAGGTATTCGACGTAGCTTAAAACCTTTGCAATTGCCTAAAGCAGCCTACGATTATTTATCTCCACGCAAACGTCTGTGTTATTTCTTTGAACGTGGCATGGAACTGCCTTCTGCAGAAAGTTCGCCATGAAGACTGCGCAATGGCTGGCGCTAATCGAAGGTATGCTCGAAGCAGTATTGCTCGTTGATCCCTTGCATCTACGGGTACTGGTGGCTAATCGAACCGCGCACGAATTGATGAAACTACCGCCCGGTGCATTGTCTGGCATCGCTGTTGTGGAACTGGCGGCTGCGCCAGAAGACCTATTTTTTTGGGAAGATGTCGCGGCTGGCTTGTCGGACAATATATTTTCAGAAACCTTGTTGCAAATCGCTGACGGCAGCACTATCGAAGTCGAGCGACGGGTTTCTCTGATTCGTTTAGGAACGGATACTTCGCTATATGTCATGGCAATTCGCGATCATAGTGATCAGCGCCGCGTTGAAAATGAATTAGAAAAACTGATCGCTGAATTGCGTGCAACGCTGGAATCGACAGCTGACGGTATTTTGGTCACTGATCTGGACGGTGCGATCCGCAGCTATAACCATCTTTTTGCCAAATTATGGGGACTGCCTGATGAATTACTGACGCAACGTGACGATGGGGCGATCTATGCATGGATGGACAAGTGCATGGTCGACGCAGGACATTATTCCGAGCGTTTAGGTTCAATCAATCGTTCGCCATTAATGGAATCCACCGATGTGTTGGTGCTACGCTCAGGCAAGATATTGGAACGCGTTACGCTTCCGCAATATGCCCGCGGCAGACCAATTGGACGCGTTTACTCGTATCGCGACATTACACAAAGGCTGGCCGATGAAGCCCGTTTGCAACTTGCCGCGAAAGTGTTTGAATCTAGTACAGACGCCATTTTCATCACCGATAGCGAACAAAAAATTATCACGACCAACCCAAGTTTTGAACGACTCTCCAGCTATACAGAGAAAGAAATGCTGGGGCTGACGCCCAAAGATTTCTTCTCAGAAGAAAGCAATGGAGAAATGGTCACAAGCCTGCTCGAAGAATTAGAGGCAAAAGGTTATTGGGAAGGCGAATTATGGAACAGGCGGAAAAATGGTCACGCTTACCTCTGCATGATCTCGCTGGTGAGGGTACAAGATGAATTTGGCCACGCAGTTCATTACATTGGCTTTTTCAAAGACCGGACAGAAAACCATACTGCTAAGCAAAAAATTGAAGAGTTAGCTTTTTCTGATGTGTTAACCGGCTTGCCCAACCGCTTGTTACTTGCCGAGCGCATTAAGCAATCAATTACTTTTTCGAGCCGCAACAATACGACTTTCGCCTTACTGTTTTTAGATCTGGATCATTTTAAACAAATCAATGATTCTCTCGGTCACCCGTTTGGTGACCGCGTATTAATTGAGGTTACTGAGAGACTTAAGCGCTGTGTACGGCAAGTTGATACCGCATCACGTTTAGGTGGCGACGAATTTGTTTTATTGTTACACCAAGCCGATGCCGGCGGTGCCGAAATTTGTGCTCGCCGCGTACTTGAGGAATTAAGTGCACCTTTCACTTTGGATGGTATGAATTTTACCGTCACTTGCAGTATCGGCATCGCCCTTTTTCCTGCTGATGGTTGCACCATGGATGACCTGATCAAGAACGCTGATAGCGCGATGTATCACGTCAAAGAGCGAGGTCGTTCTGATTTTCGTTTCTATCAACGACAAATGAACATCGGCTTATTGTCGCGTATGAAAATTGATCATGCCATGCGACAAGCACTTGAAAACGATGGTTTCCGCTTACATTATCAACCTCTGGTCAACCTGGAAAACGATGATGTTTTCGGTGTAGAAGCATTGTTGCGTTGGCACGATACAGATTTGGGCGAAGTGAGCCCGGCACAATTTATTCCTATCGCTGAAGAGACCGGAGTCATTGTTGCCATCGGTAATTGGGTTCTCAAGACAGCAATTAAGCAAGCCGCAATCTGGTTCAACAAAGGCGAGAAATTTAGTATCTCAGTGAATGTCTCGGCGCTGCAGTTTCAGCAATCTAGTTTTGTTGACGATATTGCCGATGCCCTGAAAGAGGCCAACTTACCGGCGGACAGAATCGAGCTGGAACTCACAGAATCGATACTGATACGCGATGTAGAAGAAACCTTAAAAAAATTGCAGGCCTTAGCTGACCTGGGCTTAAAAATGTCGATTGATGACTTCGGTACTGGCTACTCCAGCCTGAGTTATTTAAAACGTTTTCCTATCAGCAAACTGAAAATAGATCGTTCATTTGTGATGCATTTGCCCGATGATGAAAGTGACATTGCTATCGTCACGGCGATCATCAGTCTGGCACACGCGTTGAAATTGCGGGTGATTGCAGAAGGTGTAGAAAATGCCGAGCAGCGTGCCTTGTTGCAGACATTACATTGCGATGAATTGCAGGGATTTTTATTCTCGCAAGCGCTTTCGCTCGATGATTTTGAAGAGCGCTATTTGCACACTAACGTCAAAAGCAAAGAACTTCTCAACACCCCACCATAAAAATATCACATCGGTTTAAAACGCCAGGCATAGGCCTGACTGACCTTGAGTGTCTCTTTACTGTCGCGTAGTTCTACCGTCACCCGTCCCATTTCATCTCGATGCGCTCGGGAAATGGCATCGGCACGTACCACCACGCTACGGTGAATTTGCCAAAAAATCTCTGGGTCGAGGCCATCAATGATTTCTTTGAGTGGCTTACGCACATGCGCTTCATCTTCGCTGCTAACCACACGCGTGTATTTTTCATCCGAAGTAAAAAACAATATTTTATCAACTGGAAACATCTTGATCGTATCGCCGACACTGGCGCTGATCCAGCGTATCTTTTCTACCGCAGGCGCACGCAGGCGTTTGTCTAATTCTGCCATGAGCTGGCTCAAGTCTGGGCCATCCTGTTTGTGGTTCAACCGTTCCTTCAAACGTACAATGGCCTCGACCAATCTCTCACGCGAGATAGGCTTGAGAAGATAATCGATGGCGCCGGCAGCGAAGGCGGCAATTGCATGATTGTCGTATGCGGTGGTAAACACCGCGTGGCAACGGCCTTTAATTGCATTTGCCACATCCAGACCAGACATCCCGGGCATACGGATATCAAGAAAAGCAATATCTGGCGTATGGGCATAAATCGCTTCCAGCGCATCTGCGCCATGCTCAGATTCGGCCACGATGATGAGTTCTGGCCACAACTCAGCCAACATGCGCCTGAGCTCTTTACGTGGTAAATCTTCGTCGTCTGCAATGATGGCGGTAACCATGAAATCCTCTAATAACTCAACATTAATTTAACAATGGCAAAACGATGATGGCAGCGATGCCACCTTCTGGTCGTGCCTTAAGCGTTAGGCTAGCGCGCTGGCCAAATGTGGCGTCCAGTCTCTCGCGAATATTCGCCAGGCCGATTCCGCCACCCGATGTGGTACCGCCGAAACCTATTCCATTGTCGGCGACAGTGAGTTCCAATAGTTCTTCGCCGTCGGCTTGCATTCTTTTTGCAGCCACTGAAATATGGCCTGGT
>JANYFV010000312.1 GCA_025359635.1 Undibacterium sp.
GGCAGCCTGAATGTGATCGAGCAAAATTTCGATTTCGATCTCCTGACGCCGCAAAAACTGTTGGAAAAATATGTAGGCAAGACGGTCGGCATTATCCGGATGAATCCGGCCACCGGGGTCGAAACCAGAGAAGAGGCGCAAGTGCTGTCGGTACAAAACGGTACGGTGTTTAAGATAGGCGAGCGCATAGAAACCGGCATCCCTGGGCGCATCGTCTACGGTGAAGTGCCGGCGAATCTGCGTGACCGCCCTACCTTAGTGATGTCGCTTAACAATACGAATACTCAGATGCAAAACGTGGAACTGAGTTACTTGACCAGCGGTCTGGGTTGGAAAGCCGATTACGTTGTAGAGTTGAATCCAGCCGACGATAAACTCGATATGTCTGGTTGGGTCACGTTAAGCAATACCAGCGGTGCAAGTTACCGCAACGCCAAATTGCAATTGGTGGCTGGCGATGTGAATCAGGTGACGCAGCGTGTCGAAGTCACAGGCAGCAGCATTAGGACGCTGGCGAAGGCGGCACCGATGGCGGCAAAAATGTCGGAAGAATCTCTCTTCGAGTACCATCTCTACACGCTCGATAGACCAACAACGATCGCCGAGAATCAAACCAAGCAAGTCGCTCTATTATCAGCAGCAAATGTGCCGGTGCGCAAAGAATTTTTACTCGCCGGTAACGACTATTACTACCAAAGCAGCTACGGTGATCTTGGACAAAAACTTAAAGTTGGCGTGTTCATAGAAATCGAAAATAAAGACAGTTCACATCTAGGCATGCCACTACCAAAAGGGATCATCCGCGTCTACAAAAAAGACACCGCAGGTAACGCCCAATTCATCGGTGAAGACAATATCGATCACACGCCAAAGAATGAAAAAGTGCGTCTCAAGTTAGGTGATGCTTTCGACGTCACCGCAGACAAGAAGCAAACCGATTTCAAAAAAGTGGCGGGCAATAGCAAATACAATTACACCTTCGAAAGCGCCTACGAAGTCGTCTTAAAAAATGCCAAGAAAGAGGCGGTGACGGTCAAGGTGCAAGAACCGATGCCGGGTGACTGGAGCATCATCAGCGCCAGCCAGCCGCATACCAAGGGTGCCAGCAATACGGCAGTCTGGAATGTTGTGGTGCCAGCCGAAAGCAAGACTACCTTGACGTATCGGGCTTTGGTGCGGTATTGAACGCGTATCTGATATCGAAGAGGCAGTGGAAAATGCTCTTGTATTTTTTCTATGCAAGCTTATACTCTGCGAGGGTGTGTTGGCATATGATTTTGGAATGAGAATGTGTTTAACCGAGATTTTCCAATAGGCGCACCTGCGGTGCTATTCGCGCCTCATTCGTAACAAAACTGACTCGAAAAGTGCATCCGTCCTCACCACAAATCCTATTGGAAAATCTCGGTGTAAGCGGGTGCAAGGCCAAGCGCGACACTCCTAGTCAATGTGATACTGATCATGTTTGTTAATTGCGGCCGACAAATACTATCGAAAATGTATGAAAAACTCGACACTGTTTAAACATGCATTGAAGTCAGTTGAAAGATTTTCGCAGGCATTTGTCGTTTGTATTCTATGTGTGATGTTTTTTGATGTCTTAGCTGCTGAAAAAATAATTGCCGTTACCGAAGAATATCCTCCGTATAACTATACTGAAAATGGGAAACTGACCGGCTATTCAGTCGAAGTAGTTGAAGAATTACTGAAACGATCTGCGTTCGATTTTCAGATGGATTCTTATCCTTGGGCACGTGCGTATCAAATGGCGCAGAGAACGCCAAATGTACTCATTTTTACTATTGCCAGAACAGCAGAGCGCGAATCCAATTTCTATTGGATAGGTTCAGTGGCACAACGTAAACTTTATTTTTATAAGTTGGCATCACGGACAGATATTCAGCTTGATCAGCTTGAGGATGCAAAAAAATACAAAATAGGTGTGCCTAGAGGTGATGCGGCCGAAAATTTTTTGCTGAAAAACGGATTTTCTGCGAATGAAAATTTTGATCTAGTCCCGGACGATGTGATCAATTTAAGAAAATTACTTTTAGGGCGCATAGAACTAATGTCCGGCACTGAGCTTTCTATCGCTTATTTCTGCAAATTATTAGGATTGAAGGAATCTCAGATAGAACGCAGTATATTGATGATCGATCAAGGTGAATATTTTCTTGCAATGAGTAAACAGACATCGCCGGAAGTCGTTAAGAAAATGCAATTGACATTTTCAGAAATGGAGAAAAATAAGCTGGTACACGAGATTGCCAAAAAATATCATTTATCCAAATGAAGCTAGGCTTCACTCTTTTTCCCTCCGTCAAAAAATCTCCCACGCTAGCGATGCCGTAATCCCCCCCCATGCGTGAGATCGTGAGATCGTGAGATCTTTAGTATTCAGCATTTCGTTTTGCTGCGACGCTATCCTTTTCTTGCAATAGCAAAGTTGATTGATTTTTAGAGAGTTAATTTTTGAAAAATGAAACTTTAGTATTTGATCAAATATTAAAAATATTTAAGTGAAATTTCCAAAAGTAACTCTTAATTTCCCATTATTTCCTAGAAAATTTGATCAAATGTTTGTATCATCATCATTTCTGGGCTATAGTTAGCCTTCTGTTGGAAGGTTCTGTCGTCAATAACAGAAAATACATAGGGAATAAAAATGACGCAATCCATGCATGATTTTTTAAAAAATAAAAACATCCACGAAGTCGAATGTGTGATCGCCGACATGACCGGGATAGCGCGTGGCAAAATCTTGCCGCGCGATCTGTTTCTCGCGGCCGGCGAAATGCGCATACCTAAAAGCGTCTTGCTCAATACCGTGAATGGCGAGCAACCGGGTAATGGCCCCTACGTCGGGCCGACTGATCCCGATATGATCTGCGTGCCCGATCCCGCCAGCATACGCATCGTGCCGTGGGCGGCAGAGCGAGTGGCGCTGGTGATTCATGATTGCCAGAATTTTGATGGCAGTCCGGTCGGTCTGTCACCGCGTGCGGTGTTGCGCCATGTGCTGGCTTTGTATGCGGCGCGCGGCTGGCAGCCGGTAGTGGCGCCAGAGATGGAATTTTATCTGGTGGCGCGCAATAGCAATCCGCATGAGCCATTGACTCCGCCGCTTGGCCGCACTGGCAAGCCTGAGTCTGGCCGACAATCGTATTCGATTGATGCGGTGAATGATTTCGATCCCTTCTTTCTGGAGCTTTCGTCGTTTTGCAATACCCATCAACTCGGTGTCGAGACTTTGATCCATGAAGCGGGTGCCGGGCAGATGGAAATCAATTTCTCGCATGGTAATGCGCTGGAGTTGGCCGATCGCGTTTTCTTGTTTAAGCGCGCGGTACGCGAGACGGCGCTACGGCACGGAATTTTTGCCACCTTCATGGCGAAACCGATGGAGCAGGAACCGGGCAGCGCCATGCATATCCATCAAAGCATACTCGATGTGAAAAGCGGGCAAAATATTTTCTCGAATCCTGATGGAACTGCCAGTGCCTTGTTTTTCAATTACCTGGCCGGACTGGAAAAATACGTGCCGCAGGCGATGCTGATGTTCGCACCCTACGTGAATTCCTACCGGCGCCTGTCGCGCTTCATGTCGGCACCAACCAATGTGCGTTGGGGTTACGACAATCGTAGTTGCGGCATCCGTATTCCTAATTCTGATGCGCAAAACCGGCGCATCGAAAACCGCGTGCCCGGTGTTGATGTCAACCCTTACCTGGCGATGGCGGCCACTCTTGCTTGCGGTTATCTGGGCATGGTGCATGCGCTGACGCCGTCGCCAGCGACCGACGGTAGCGCCGAACATGTGGACGATGAATTGCCGCGCAATCTGGAAGATGCCATCGTACGCATGCGCGCTTGCCAGCCGCTCGGCGAGATCCTCGGCGAACTTTTCGTCAAGGCATTTTGCGAAGTCAAGGAGCTGGAATTTGCCACATATAGCCGCGTTATCAGCTCATGGGAGCGCGAGCATTTGATGCTATTGGTGTGAGTTTTCTCCCTTCTCCCGCTCGCGGGAGAAGGGCAGGGGATGAGGGGCGTTGAGTAATAACGATCTGATTTATTTGCGAGGTTTATCGCTCAGGCAAGAAAAAATTTCGCCATTTTGAACCACCCTCACCCCAGCCCTCTCCCGCCAGCGGGAGAGGGGGCTTGAAGCAGATAGCGCATTTTTGACTAAGTTGAAATCCAATGACAAACACAAACAAACCAAGCAACGCGCCTGCATTATTCAGCCGCAGCGGCATCAACTGGGCCAGTGCGCGAACTATGCGCGAGCGCGAACGTGCCGCATTTTCTGCGAGTAATCCGCGTTCAAAAGCGTTGGCTGATCGTGCTACAGAGCACATGTTGTTTGGCGTGCCTTTGCACTGGATGAGTGACTGGTCGACGCCGTTTTCCCTGAGTGTCAGCGAGGCCAGCGGCGCGCAGTTGATTGATGTTGATGGCCACCAGTACGTCGATTTTTGTCTGGGTGATACTGGCGCCATGTTCGGTCATGCACCGGTGCCAGTGGCGCGGGCGTTGGCACAGCAAGCCACGCGTGGTTACAGCAGCATGCTGCCGTCGGAAGATGCGACTTGGGTGGCAGAAGAACTGGCACGGCGTTTTGGCTTGCCGGTCTGGCAGTTTGCCCTGAGCGCTTCGGATGCCAATCGCTTTGTCTTGCGCTGGTTACGCGCGGCTACTGGCAGATCAAAGATTTTGATATTTAACGGCTGTTATCACGGCACCGTCGACGATGTGTTTGTTGATCTGCTCGATGGCAAGCCACGCCAGCGCGACAGCCTGTTGGGGCAAGTCACCGACTTAACTACTAATACAGTCGTAGTGGAGTTTAATGACCTGGCCGCGCTCGAAGCTGCGCTTTCCAGCGGTGAGGTCGCCTGTGTCTTGGCAGAGCCTGTAATGACGAATATCGGGATGGTGCTGCCGCAACAAGGCTACTGGAATGAAGCGCAAAAAATTATCCGCCGCCACGGCACTGTGCTGGTACTGGATGAAACCCATACCATCAGCTCTGGCCCTGGCGGCTATGCGATGCAGCATGGTTTGCTGCCAGATGCGCTGGTGCTCGGTAAGCCGGTAGGCGGTGGCGTGCCCTGCGCCGTGTATGGTTTTAGCCGTGCCTTGGCAATGCGAGTCGAGCGAGCCAAACGGCAAGCCCCGCCTGGCCACTCCGGTGTCGGCACTACGCTTACTGCTAACATGCTGAGCATGGCGGCCATGCGCGCCAATCTGAGCGAAGTGATGACGGATGCCGCGTATGCGCAAATGTTCACGCTGGCAGATCAACTGGCGACTGGTTTGCGCGAAGTCATTGCCAGGCATTCTCTGCCCTGGTGCGTCACCCAAGTCGGTGCTCGCACTGAATTTCAATTTACTAGCCAAGCGCCTAAAAATGGTAGTGAAGCCGCTTTGATTTTGGATAGCGAGCTGGAACAGATCATTCATTTGTTCTTGCTCAATCGCGGCATCCTGATCACGCCATTTCACAACATGATGCTAGTGTGTCCGCAAACGCGGGTGCAGGACATCGCTACTTTTCTGCAGGTGTTTGATGAATGCGTGCAGCAACTTATTCGCGGATAAACTGAGGCAGGGTAGAATTCCCGCTTTAGTCATTTCATTTTTTGGAGCAGCGGCTTGCAAGAAAAATCTTTCCCCACTCTGCAGGATAAAACCTACCAGACCCTGCACCAATGGTTGACGGTAGGGCGCTTCCAGCCCGGTGAGCGGCTAAAAATTCGGCAAGTCGCGGATGAGCTTGAGGTCGGCATCATGCCGGTGCGTGCCGCGCTACAGCGCCTCGCCGCCGAGGGCGCTTTGCTGGATATTCCGAATTGCGGGATGGTGGTGCCCAAACTGAATCGTGCCCAGTTCGACGATATCTTGCAAACGCGCTTGCTGCTGGAAGGGCAAGCGGCCGAGCAGGGCACGTATCGCATGACGGCAGCTGATATCAGCAAAATGGCGACATTGAGCGAGCAGATGGCGCAGGCCATCGCAGAGAAAAATTCCAAAGCTTATCTGGAAGCCAACGAAGAATTTCATGTCACCCTGTATCGCGCCAGCGCTTCACCCTTGTTGATGGAACTGATAGAAACCGTCTGGCTGAAAGTCGGGCCGATCTCGAATCAACTCTTCGAAGACGCGCGTTTCGCGCTGAAACTCAATGATGCACATCAAGACGTCATGGCAGCGCAACAACAGCGCGATGGCGCAGCGGTGCGCCGGGCGATAGAGCAAGACATGTTTTATGCCGGACAATATTTGAAATCGGTGTGCGCTTAAGGCTAAAACTCTCACTTACCCATTTCCATGTAAAACCAATCACTAAACACTAAAGGAATCGATGATGCGTTCACTATGCTTATTGTTGGGTTTAATGTTAATCGGCATAGCGCAAGCGGGTGCGGCCGAAGAGCGCACTGATCTGGCGCTGATCACCAAGTTGCGCGATGAGGGAACCAATCGTTCCAAAGTCATGGAAACGCTCAGCACGCTTACCGATGAAATCGGCCCGCGCCTGACTGGTTCGCCGGGTCTAAAAAATGCAGGTAACTGGAGCAAGGACAAGTTGGCGGAATGGGGCTTGCAAAATGCCCACGTAGAAAGCTTCGCACCATTTGGTCGCAGTTGGGTTTTAGAAAAAACCTCACTGCGCATGATGGCACCGCTAGCGCTCGATCTGGTGGCGATTCCAAAAGCCTGGACTCCCGGCACAGATGGCGCGCAGCGCGGCAAAGCGGTGTATGCCAAACTCGAAAGTGATGAAGATCTGGCGAAATGGAAAGGTAAACTCGCGGGTGTCATCTTGTTGTTAGATGCACCGCACGCCAACAAGCCACACCTGAAAGCCGATGCCGCGCGTTACAACAATGAGCGACTCGATGAACTGGTGCAAATCGAGATGGATGCTGCGCCAGCACGTATGACGGACATGGCGGCGTTTGCCAAGATTCGAGAATTTCGTAAAAAACTTCTGCCGTATTTGATTGAAGAAAAGGTGCTGGCCACACTGAATGTATCGAACGGCGAAGACGGTACCATTTTCGTGCAAGGTGGTGGCTCCTACAAGAAGGAAGAGCCGACTGGTCCGCCGAATCTGGTGGTGATGACAGAAACCTATAATCGCCTGTATCGCTTGATCGAAAAGAAGAAAGATGTGCAGCTTGAGGTGGATGTCAAGGTGGCCTTTACCGATGAAGACCCGGATGCCGCGATTAACGTCATTGCCGAGATCCCGGGTAGTGATAAGAAAGACGAATTTGTCATGTTAGGCGCCCATCTCGATTCATGGCATGGCGCTACCGGCGCGACGGATAATGCCGCGGGCGTTGCGGTTGCGATGGAAGCGGTAAGGATGCTCAAAGCGATAGGTTTCAAGCCACGTCGTACTATCCGGATTGCCTTGTGGGGTGGTGAAGAGCAGGGTTTGCTGGGCTCAAGAGCTTACGTAAGTAAATGGTTGGCGTCGCGCCCTGAGGTCACCGATGTTAAAGAGAAAGAGCAGCCTTCCTGGTTGCAAAAAGTTACCTGGCCACTTACGGTAAAGCCTATGCATGGCAAGCTCTCGGCCTACTTTAATCTCGATAATGGCGGCGGCAAAGTGCGTGGCATTTATGCAGAAAATAATTCCTCGGTCAAGCCGATTTTCGACGCTTGGCTGGCACCGTTTAGCGATCTAGGCGCAACTGCCACCACGCTGCGTAAAACCGGTGGCACCGATCACATGAGCTTCGATGGAGTTGGTGTACCTGGCTTCCAGTTTATTCAAGATGAAATGGATTACATGACGCGCACCCATCACACCAACATGGATGTCTACGACAAAATCGTCAAAGGCGACATGATGCAGGCGGCCATGATCATGGCCAGCTTTGTGGCGCACACGGCCAATCGTGAAGAGATGTTGCCACGTAAGCCCATGCCGCAAGAACCGCCTAAAGAAGACAAGAAGGATGATGCTGAGGTGGTGGTGAAGAAGTAAATGTATGCGGTGAGGTTGGTGTGATTTACTTTCTCAAACAGTCAAGAAAGATTGAGGATGGGAATATATCGATCTCCGCCAATCTCATTTCCGTCATGCTCACGAAAGTGGATATCCAGTAGAAATTCTCGTGCGCAGCACGAATATATTGACGCTTTGTATGAATGACGAACTGGATTTCCGCCTTCGCGGAAATGACGGTTTCAAGAATTCAAGCGACGCCCCATTTTTTTACAAATCGCGCTGTATCAAACCCGGTAACTAGCCAGATGAATACTCGTCTCGGTACTTTGAATACCGCGTATCAAGCGCACCCTTTCCAATACTGCGGATAGTTCCGATAGGGTGGAGGCGCGCAGGCTAGCCATCAAATCCCAGCGCCCGTTGGTGTCATGAATCTCGGCCACACCCGGCTCGCCTAACAGGCTGGCGATCACTGCGCGCGTCTCGTTGCCTTCTACTGCAATACTCATCCATGCACGGATTTCATTCGGTTGCGCATCCGGTCGCAGACGCACCGTATAGCCGACGATAATGCCGTCGTCTTCCAGCTTAGTGATGCGATTGGTGACAGTACCGCGTGACACCTTGAGCTTGTGTGCCAAGGTGGCAACACTCAGGCGCGCGTTGGTCCGTAACAGGCCAATAAGTTGTTGATCTAAAGCATCCATTTTGTGCATTTCGTCAATGTAAGCCTGCATTATGCTAAATTTTTAGCGAAATAGATACAAAATTGCTGATTCTGTTTGACACCGAGTTACGGCAAGATGCTCTCTATCGATGAGCTTGATTCATATCAAGTTCAAATGTAAGACAAATTAATAGACCAACGGAGACCGCCATGTCAACTCACACTAACACTCAAAAGCAAGCAGCTAAACGCATTAATACGCAATATTTGAGCGCAGAAAGGGTGGCAGAAATCATCCAGAAGAAAGGCATCGCCGCCTGTTTGCATGGTGTCGCTTCTTACATACAGCAAGATTTCTTGCGTTGGAATGATTTTGATAAATGCGCCCGTGTCGCTAATCATTCACATGATGGCGTGATCGAATTGATGCCGATTGCCGACGACACAACCTATGCATTTAAATATGTTAACGGCCATCCAAATAATCACCGCTTCAACCTCCCTACCGTGATGGCGTTTGGCGTGTTGGCCGATGTGGCAACCGGCATCCCAGAACTCTTAAGCGAATTAACTTTGACTACGGCTATCCGTACCGCCGCTACGTCCGCAGTTGCAGCGCGCGCCCTGGCCCGCCCTAACAGCAAGACCATGGCTTTAATTGGTAACGGCGCGCAGAGCGAATTCCAAGCCTTGGGTTTTCATTACATACTTGGTATAGAAACTTTCCATCTCTACGATATCGACACAGCGGCAACCGAAAAACTCGTCGCCAATTTAACTAGCATGGGTATCAAGACCAAAGTCTTCAACAGCACGCGTGAAGCGGTAAAGGGTTGCGACATCATCACCACCGTAACCGCGGATAAAACCAATGCCACCATCATCACGCAAGACATGATAGAGCCAGGCATGCACATCAACGGCGTCGGTGGTGATTGCCCGGGCAAGACAGAATTACACGGCGATGTATTGAGGAACGGCAAAGTGTTTTGCGAATTTGAACCGCAATCACGCATCGAAGGCGACATGCAACAAATGACTGCTGATTTCGCAGTCACAGAACTCTGGCAAGTGCTTAGTGGCAAAGCCGAAGGTCGCACTTCTGATGCGCAAGTGACCGTGTTTGATTCAGTCGGTTTTGCGCTGGAAGATTATTCTGCATTGCGTTTTATGCGCGATGTTGCGATCGAACTCAAGATGGGTGAAAGCATGTCCTTGATCCCGGTCATGAGCAATCCTAAGAATCTGTTTGGCTTTATCGCTGACGCCAATGCTAAAAGTGCAGCACCAAGTTTAGCTTCTGTGGAAGCGGCAATTGCGCATGTCGTCAACGCGGCCAAGGTTGCTGAGTTGACCTGCTAATCTGCTTTGTATTCCGGCACTAGTTTTACTGCAAAAAATCCCGGCCCTGTCCGGGATTTTTTCGTTAGCTATCAAATAAACATACCACCCGATGCCTCTATTCTTTGCGCATTGATCCAGCCACTGCCATCAGATAACAAGGCGGCGATGGCACCACCAATATCTTCCGGTAAACCAGCTCTGCCAAACGCGGTCTGGCTAGCAACATAACTATTGAGTTGGGCATTGTCGCGGACCGATCCGCCGCCAAAATCGGCCTAAGGGAATTGATAAAGCAAGGTAAATTAGTTGCGATTCTGAGTGACTATGTGGCAGAGCCGATGCCAATATCTTTGATCTACGCCAATCGTCGCCATCTGCCAAAACGCACGCAAAGTTTTATGTACTGGGTGACGGAGTTGATGCAGTCACACACTTTGCAGAGTAAGTCGTGATGTTATAGAATTTCAACGCGGTTTCGTCCCTTGTCCTTGGCAAGATAAACTGCATTGTCTGCCCGTTTTACCATGCTATGTTCATCTTGATCATCGTCTGTCTGCATCGTAATGCCAGCACTGAAACTTGGTTGGCGACTACCACACAGTTGGCCGAAATTTGTAGTCGCCATTGATTCGCGCAGTCGGTCGCTTACTAGCTTTGCTTCTGCTGCATTGGTATGAGGAAAAATGAGTAAAAATTCTTCCCCGCCGATGCGGCCAAAGTAGTCAGTATCGCGAAGAAAACTACTCACCATATCGCAAAATATTCTTAATACTGCATCACCCACATCATGACCGAAATCGTCGTTAATCAACTTGAAATGATCCAAGTCTATCACTACAACTGAAAGAGGAAATTGGTAGCGCCTAGCTCTGACAAATTCCGCTTCTAACTGTTCAAGAATGTGGCGCCGGTTCGATATATTGGTAAGCACATCGGTATGGGCAATTTTGGATAAATGATCGCGTAATTGTCTATTTTTAATTCCGGCTAAAGCTAAAAAAACGAC
>JANYFV010000316.1 GCA_025359635.1 Undibacterium sp.
AGATACCACAACTCGCCCCAGCCATTGTGCGCCAAAATGACGTCGGGTACGAAGCCACTCTTTTTAAGATCAAGCGCAACACGGGCAACGCTTTGCGCATTCAACACATTCGCTTCGGTGTCGCGCAGGTAATGGTGTTGCCCTTGCGTGACTTTGCGCTGCGGCTTATACACAATTTTTTTCACGCCAGGCAAATCCGCACCGGCACGTTGTGAAATGCAAACTATCTCATTACCTTCAAGCGCGCCTAAGTGACGGGCAAGATGTAAATATTGACCTGGAAAATTTTGGTGGACGAAGAGAATTTTCATTTTTTTGATTTCAATTACTTTATGAAAGATTTTTTTTAATTCATTACCATGCGCATTCACGTCTTTCTCGCGCATGCGGGAAACCAGTTCGTTCATCATTCGCAGCGTCTTTATTGGCGTGCTTCGCACGGTGTGGCTTCTGGATACCCGCCTTCGCGGGTATGACGGTATTTATCGCGGGTATGACGGCATTTAAATTCCTGTGATACGTTTGCATCACCGCTCGCGCCCTGCCTCACTCACCGCCTTCTGCACCGGTGAGAGCAAATATTCCAACACGCTACGCTTGCCCTGATTGATCTCTGCTACCACTTGCATGCCCGGTGCGATCAAGAGTTTGTTGCCTTGCGCGTCTAGCAGTGTTTGCTGGCTGAGCTGGACACGCGCTTTATAGGTAGCGACGCTGCTGGCAGGGTTGCTGTTATCCGTGGTGCCTGCGTTGGGGTTGCTAGTGTTATTGCCTTTGTTAGCCTCAGTCGCATCGGCACTCAGATGGATGAGTTTGCCGCTCAGCATGCCGTAGCGTTGAAACGGGTACGTGGCTAGCTTGATCTGTACTTTTTGCCCTAGTTGGATAAAGCCTACATCTTCATTTTTGATATTGACATCGGCATACAGTTGTTCGTCTTTGGGCACTAAGGTCATGACGACACTGCCGGGTTGCACTACTGCGCCGACCGTGGTGGTGGCGAGGTCTTTGATGATGCCGTCTTGCGGGGCCCTGAGTTCCATCAAGCCTTCTTTGTAATTACTTTTATCCAAGGTCGGTTTGAGCTGACCTATCTTTTGGCGGACATCGGCGAGTTCTTTTTGTAGTTCGGCGTGGTAGTTGCTTTGGATCTGGCTGAGCTTTTTTTGTTGTGCTTGGATAGTGGCGTTGAGGGCGGCTACTGTCGATTGTTGGGCGTCGAGATCTTTGCCTTTTTCTAGTGCTTCGCGCTGTTTTTCTGCGGTGGCGAGATTGCCGAAGAAGCCTTCTTTTTCTAGCTTGGAATAGGCGTCTGCGGTCTTTTTGTAACTGGGTAAAGTTTGCTCTAATTTGCTAAGGATCTCAGCAGCGCTTTTGCGTTCGTGCTCGGCTTTTTGTAGTAACGATTGTTCTTGTTCCATGCTGTCGCGCATGGCGTGCTTGTGGGCTAGATATTGATTGTGAATTTGGCTGAACAGAATGGCGTCATCACCGGCCTTGCTGAGCATGGGCTTGTCCATCAGTTCTGCCTCGATACGACGGGCCTGCATGCTCTGCGCTTGCAGGTCGTTGCTGATACCGGCTTTGTCGGCAGTCGCTAAAGTGGTGTCTAGTCTGGCTAAGACCTGGCCTGCTTTAACACTATCGCCTTCATCGACCAGCAGTTCTTTGACGACACCGGCTTCGGCCGGTTGCACGATCTTGACCAAGGTTTGCGGCACCAGTTTGCCTTCTGCGGTGGCGATGATGTCTAGCTGGCCGATAGCGGCCCAGATGATGAGGATAAGCACCAGGATGGAGACCGACCACAGCACAATGCGGCCGGTTTGGCTGGGTGGCTGGTTTTGGATCAGCAGGAGTGGGTCGTGCCAGCGGCTGGGTGGGCGTAGTGGGATGACTTGGGCTGTTTGTGGTTGGGGTGCGTGTGACGGCGATGTTGCGCTTGTTTGGGTGTTTTGTGTTTGGGTCATGGTGTTTGCTTTTTGTTTGTTTTGTTCTGTGCTTTTGCGCCGTCATACTCGCGCATGCGGGTATCCAATTGTGCGTTTGAAGACGATTGCACTTCGTAATACGGCTGGTTTCCCGCCTTCGCGGGAAAGACGGTCAATTTAAATTCTCTCGCGATGTCGTCATACTCGCGCATGCGGGTATCCGGTTCTTCGTTCAACGGCGATTGTCCTTCGTAGTACGACTGGATTCCCGCCTTCGCGGGAAAGACGGTCAATTTAAATTCTCTCGCT
>JANYFV010000335.1 GCA_025359635.1 Undibacterium sp.
TGGCAATTTCAATCATCGGGCCACTTCCCGGTAGCGTAGGATGATTATAAGGAGCAAACTCCCCCACGCAAATGGGAACAACTTCGCTTGCCAAAACCAACGGGGAAGACAAATTAAATACGGTCAATAGTGTCGCTATAACGAATCGTTTGCGATAGAACCTTCCACGCCAATTAAGCCGGAATGTGGCTTGTGGCGACACCTGATTGATCGATACAGATATACGGCTCGTTTCCATGATTTTTACTAAAATGATGAATTATCAGATCCTTATCGAACAACAGGAACTTCGTCAGTCCAGTAATCTAAATGATGTTCTGTGCGCGTCATGTGGCGCAACCCACCGCCAAAAGCGCCAATCTTTTTCGAATCGGGATACTCACAAACTTCGGCAGGTAACATAGTGCTGACGGACAAATACGCCAGTTCATCGTCAGAGTCGTTGATGATCTGATGCGCCGTTTCTGGCCCACCTGTTGGGCAGCAAATCACATCGCCCGCACGGATCTGTCGGGTCTCGTCACCGTAACGCAGTGTCCCACTGCCCTTCACGATAAAGAACATTTCCTCTTCTGCACGATGACTATGAAAAGGACATGAGCGCTTTCCAGGCGGGACGACGTCATAGGAATAACCTAATTCCTTCGCTCCGAGGCCTGGCCCGATGCGCGCGGCATTACATTCAAACTGATCACCTTTTTCAAAATGCTCCAACTTTAATTCGTCGATGTTGACGATTTTTGTGTCGATTACACGCATAAATTTCGCTCCTATAATATTTAATTTCCGTGAAGTGTTGTATGTTAGCTCAACAAGTTCACATTCACATCACACTCACAATTAGTTGCCTCGAAAAACATGCAAAATCTCTTCGCCAACTAGAAGAGTCAAGGCCTGTTGACGATCCGGTAGTAAAGAGCACGCCGCTACCAACTATTCCTGCCTTCCCATTTCCTCCGATCATCGATGAGCTTTTTCCACGACCTCCCGTCCTCGTTGAAAAAACTACCGATCCCGGATTACCACCAACGGGTGGCGGCGACAAAGGTGGCGGCGATCGAATCGCTGAGCCAGTTCATAGAATTCCGCTGCACATCGCTGCCGTCGTGAATGCCAGTGCTTGCGACAAACCTGCGTATCCTGCTGCATCTGCCAGAACGGGCGAAGAAGGCGTTGTGACTCTGGCGATGCTGATCGGTACAGACGGTCGCGTGTTAGAGGCTAACGTAGAGAAATCGAGTGGCTTTAAAGCGCTGGATAAGGCTGCGAAACTTGGTCTGAGTTTATGTAAATTTAAACCGGCAAGCACGGATGGGATTGCTGAAAAATCTTGGACCAAGATTCAATATGTGTGGAAAATAGATTAAATTTTAGCGACACCAGCGAGACTACTAAGCCGATTTTAAGCAGAATATTGACTAACAGTTTCGCCTGGTATCAAGACAGGCTGCCATAACTCTTGCAATTGAGAAGGTGGCGTACCACCTAGCAAGGCAAGTAACATCTCTATCATTTTCGCACCGGCCATATCAGCATGCGGCTGGTCTATCGTCGTGGCATGATAGCCCGCTAGGGAATCTTCCATACGTCCCCACACGATCACCGACATCTGTTTGCCGATATCGATACCCGCGTCAAGCAAGGCACGCATGGCACCGACACCCGACATATGATTATCGATAATGACAGCGGTTGGCGCTGGCCTGGTTGCCAGCAGTTGTTGCATGGCGAGATAGCCACTGCGTCTGTCATTACTATCTTCAATGAAATGACGTGGATCAGTTTTGATGCCGGCATCTTGCATACAAAGTCTGAAGCTATCAAAACGCTGGCGCGCAAAATTCATGTCTAGCGGTGCGCTGATCAGCGCTATACGCTGATGCCCGTGTGTCAGCAAATGCTCAACCGCAATGCGCATCCCGGTCTCATTATCATAATCAAACCAGGCATGTGGTTCATTGACTCTGGTACGTCCATGCGCGACAAATGGCAAACCTTGTTTTGCCAGATACGCTACTCGTTCATCATACAAACGGGTACGGCCAACAATCAACCCATCGACCCGACGTTCTTTCACCATATGCTGGTAAGCACGTAATTCATTGGCAGGCGTGACCGGTGCCATTACCAGATCCATCTGCTTCGCCTCTAAAGCCTCAACCATACCGCCGACGATATCAATAAACATAGGATCAGCCAGATCATTTCCCTGAAGCTGATGAATGATACCGACCACATTGGTACGCCCAGACGCGAGACTGCGTGCCATCGGGTTAGGACGGTAACCTGCCTCTTGCGCTGCTGCCAAAACCCGCGCGCGGGTACGCTCGCTCACTTCTGGATAGCCGTTAAGCGCACGACTGACCGTGGTTTCAGAGATGCCGAGATTCTTGGCGAGGTTTTTAAGGTTCATTAAGATCCAATAAGACGCAATATAAAATGAGTGGGCAGTAGTTTAATACCTAATTTCGTTTTCGGCTTAAAATCAGTTTGAAAATTCGTTTTAAAATTTGACGATCACTTTCTCGCTGGATTTTTTACTCCAGGCAAGCTTAACCGAAAGCAGGTGCGTCTTCTCATCCCAGTCAAAATCTAGTGCTCTATTCTGCGCTAAGACTTGCATAGGCTTGCTTGACACATTGTGAATAGTTAAGGAAATATTCCTGTCAATTGCCTGATACTGTTTGCCGTTCTTGGCACTCAAATCTATGCGTAAAGTGTTGTTGTTGAAAGCACTTTCAAAGTTAAGCAAAGTAAAAGCGCCCTTCTCAAATGCTTGCGACATCTCACCATTGTCATCATAGAGTTTTCCACTACTCTTCATGACCGCAGCATCATGGTAGTAGTGTAGATCAAGCTCTTTGGTCGAATAGTTCTTGGTGGTCTGGATGACTTTGATCATAGGCACAAAAGCTCCACCTCTGACAAACACCGGAATATGATCATTCACTACAGCGACGGTTTGCGTGCTGCCAGCTTGATACTTTTGTTCCGTATAAAAATCGAACCAGTTATTTTTGTTCGGAAAATAGACGCTGGCTTCCTTTACGCCTGAGCTCAATATTGGGTTCACCAGGAATTCATGACCCCACAAATAACTATTGGATACAGCAAACATTTTTTCGTTTCGCGGCTCTTCATAAATCAATGGGCGCATCAATGGCAAACCCTGTTGATTATTCTCAAATGCCAGTGTGTAGTTATAAGGCAGCAAGCGGTAGCGCAATTCAATCGCGGCCTTTGCCAATGCCATGGTTTTTTGCTCTCGCAAGACCGGTTCAGCCGCAACCTCTTCCTGTGCATGTGGTCTAAAAACGGGTTGAAATACGCCGTACTGCAACCAGCGGGCATACAACTCATCATCCAGATTGGGGCCAGCAAAACCGCCCAGATCAGAATGCATATAGCCCATTCCTTGCATGCCCATTTGCAAGGCAATTTCTGGCTGAGATTTTAATCCGCCCCAGGTGCGATTGACGTCGCCCGACCAGGGAATCATGCCAAAACGTTGTGAGCCTGAATAACCGGCGCGCATCAAGATGAATGGTCGTTGATCTGGAAAATCTTTCTGGTAACCTTCAGCAATTAACTTCGCCCAATTATGGCCATAGATATTGTGTAACTCATCGGCTGATCCTGTCTTGTGCTGCAATAGCGTAGGATGTACTTCCGGCTCACCCAGATCCCCCCACCAACCCGCTACACCAAATTTATTCAAGTCTTTATAGATAGTCCAAAACCATGCTTTCGCTGGCGGGTTAAAAATATCGATCAGCCCGGTATTACCAAAATAAAAATCATAGGTAAATGGTTTGCCTTCCTTATCGGTTGCCAGAATATTCTTTTGCACTGATTCCTTCCATTTACTCGAGCTGGTCAAAATAAAAGGCTCGGTGATCAGGATAGTCTTGATGCCCTTGGCGGAAAAATCAGCAATCATTTTCTTGGGATTCGGGAAATTGTCTTTATCAAATTCCAGATTACCCATGGTTCCCTTGATATCTTTGCCGAACCAATACAAATCAAAAATGATTGCATCGACCGGGATTTTTTCTGCTGCAAATTTATCGATAACCGAGCGCGCTTCGGCCTCGCTATGGTAACCAAAGCGACTAGAAAAATTACCGAAAGCCCAGCGTGGCGGCAGCGGTTGCTTGCCGGTCAGACTAGTGTAATTTCCAACAAGATCTTCCCAACTATCGCCGGCAATAACTTGATAAGTCTTTCTGCCGCTGATGGTCTCGTAGGCGAGAACATTGTCTTTCTTGCTGTCAAAATCAAGGAAGCCTATCGGCGCATTGTCAAAATGAATGCCGTACATTTTTGAAGAAAACACCAACGGCATAGAAAAATTCATTTGCGTCGAGCGTTCTTCATAGCCGTAATCCGCCTTGTTATACAGCGGTAGGCGATTGCCGCGACGGTTCATTCCAAGAGCGCGCGCACCGGCACCGTACAAAGCTTCTGTGGCGTCCAGATTAAAATCAAGAATCTCGGCACCATCTTTTTTTGCATAGCCGATTTTCTCTGAAATTAAAACTTTGCCCTTGTAGGCATAACTGATCTGGAAAGGTGCTTTGACGATATGAACCGCCATGCCCGCAGTCGCATAATCAATACTTGTAGCCGTGTCTTTTACGCTGGTTTTGACCTTAGCTGGCACCAAGATAACTGCATGTGAAGCCGGATTAAAAATTTGCCCTTTAGGGATAAATGTCGTTTCTATGATCTTGTCTGAATAGGGCTTGAGCAGATACTGGCCATCGTTGGTATTGATTTCTAAGTAACTACCTTTATCTGCAACACTCGCTACAGTACGACCTGCATTCTGTGCCAAGGCACATGGCGCTACCAATACCAGCAAGGTAATCTTGGCGACTAATTTATTTGCGTTCATTATTACTTTCTAATTCTTATTCTTTGCCGATTAAGAGGATGGAATTCTTGCTATCAAAAGTTACTTTACCGTCAGTGACGATGGCATATTTTCCTGAATAGTAATCTTTGAGTTTAGCGCCGTCAGCGAACACGCCTTGCACTTCAATTGAGCTACTTTGGTTTGCCGGCAAATCTAACGCGACGATGACTTTATCGCTGAGTCCATTCTTTTCGTAAGTACGTTTGAAGGTATATGGCTGATCAGACATTTTCTGATGCAGACCCGCGCCCACTGCTACGTGCGAATGGCGAAACAAGCCTAATTTGCTCCAGTGCTTGCGCACTTCAGCAATGCTATATCCTTGCCTGGACGCATTTTTCATCAGATCATCCCAGTTCATCATCGAGCGCAACGCGGCATCGCCTTTTGCGTCAGCAACAATCAATTCTCGGGCGGTTTCGTCACCATAATAAATTTGCGCAGCACCTGGACTAAGTAGCAATTTTGTCCCTGCCTCAAAAACCCGTGTACGTGCAGCATCAAACGGATGTTCATCATCGTGCGAACTAATGTAATTGAGTACTGAATAAGCTTTCAACTCGCCGTTCAACTTTGTCGAATAGTCGCTAAACAATTCTTCATAGTTTTTATTAGCATCGGACTTAAAACCGAAATTAATCAGGCTATCAAAACCATTTTTATAAAAATTGACGCGAGTCCCGCCATCCATCCTGGTTTCGAGACCTTGAGAAATCGTGTAGTTATAAATTTCTGCGGTCATGAAGAATTTTTCATCACCCAATTTTTTCTTTGGATTGACTCGCTTCCAATCCTCATAGGCAGCACTGGCTTCTTGCTTGAGGTCTTTCCAGACCTCAGGTTCTACGTGTTTGACTGTATCTGCGCGGAAGCCATCAAAGCCATATTTTCGCACCCAGTCAGCGTGCCATTTCATCAAATAATAGCGTGGCGCACGCGGCCAGCCAGTGCGTTTAAAAAAAGCATCTAGCTCTTTAACTTCCTTCTCGTAGCGCCCTTCTTTTTTCCATTTATCCACCAAAGCCGGAGGCAATGCTACGGTCTCGTTACTATCGGTATGCAAGTCAGGCAGATTTTTTACCAAGGTGCAGCTGACCGTGGTTTCAATATCTTTATAGGTACATGGTGGACCAGTGCGCACCCAGGCTGCTGGCCAGACGGGGTCAATCTCGGTCACAGGCCCAGTATGATTCATCACCACGTCGAGTAAGACCCGTATGCCATGGCCATGCGCAGTATCGACCAGCGCGTGCATGTCAGCCTCACTACCGAGATTGGCATCGACCCGCGTAAAATCACGCGCCCAATAGCCATGATAGGCATATGACTTACCTGTACCTTCATCTGTACCCGCATGAATTTGTTCTACGGGCGGCGTGATCCAGATCACGTCTACACCCAGATCTTCAAAATACCCTTGTTTAATCTTGGCCGTGATGCCCGCCAGATCGCCACCGAAATAGCCACGCAAAGGCGCGGCATCTGCACGTCTGCCATACGCCAGATCATTGGCTTTATTGGCATTATTGAAGCGATCCGTCAGTAAGAAATACACCGTGGCGTTTTCCCATAAAAAAGACGACCCGACAACGGCCGTCTTTTTTATGGGGAGTGTCGCTGGCTCAACTGCAATAGCAACTGTAGCTGCAAAGATACTCGCTAATGAGAAAGAAAATACAGAAAGCTTCATGCGTTTTATCCGGCAAAATCGTGATGTCGTGTTTGACTAATTCAAGCGCTCTTGACGACCGAAGTATCAACATCATCGTTTACAACAAGAGTCAGAAACCCCGCAAGCATCATGCAAACGCCACCGACTACCAACGCAAAAACTGATTGATTATTAAAGAAGTTTTTCACGAGAAATCCCAACACTACACCAGCGATAATTTGAGGAATCACCACAAAGAAATTAAACAAACCCATGAAATAGCCCATTTTATTCGCGGGTAAAGACCCGGCCAAAATTGCGTAAGGCAT
>JANYFV010000339.1 GCA_025359635.1 Undibacterium sp.
GAAAAACCTGGCCCAATGTCTGTTCAAATTTATCCGGTTCCGCTCTGTCCTGATAGCAGTAAAAATAGTCGCAATAACGTGTATCGCCGGCCTTGGCGGCGAGCGCCCAGGGATGGTCATCGGCCACATGGTTCAGGATGAAATCGGAACATAGGCTGATATTTTCCTGGCGCAGCTGGTCTGTCAGATTGCTCAAATCAGCCATGTTGCCAAAGCGTGGTTCAATTTCAGAAAAGGAAGATACCGCAAAGCCGCCGTCGTTTTCACCCACTCTGGCGCGTAAAAAAGGCAAGAGATGCAGGTAGCGCACACCCATCTCAGTGAGGTGCGGGATTTTTTTAGTAACGCCATTCAGGTCACCGGCAAAGTGATCCACGTAGCTACAATATCCCAGCATGCCCTCACTGCCAAACCAAGCTTGACCTTGCTGCCTTTGTTGATCTAGCTCACGCAACGCGATAGGGCGCGCAGCGGCCAGTTTTGCCACCGAACTCATCAATTGATCTAACCAGTCAGAAAAATTTTCACGATCGCCATACAAGGCTTGTAAACGCTCTAGCAATGCCGGTGATTGCTGTTGAACGCGTAGTGTGAATTGCGCATGTTGGTCAGCGGGTAGCTGAGCCAACATCGCTTTGAGGCTATTACTTGAGAGTGTCATGAGAATGCTTGAATGAAGATTGGAAAAAATAGGAAGGCATTATTTAACTCAGGTACCCATTCACGTCATTCCCGCGTAGGCGGGAATCCAGCTCGTCCACCACGCGTAGCGTCAAGACAGTCGTGCTACGCAAGAGAATGGCTACTGGATTCCCGCCTGCGCGGGAATGACGGAAATATTTGTTGTCAGAGCGTCGTACCTAACTAGTCATTATTTCCTATTAAAACGAGTATTTCAAAGTGCCACGGACAGTACGGCCATTAATCGATCGTGCCGCATGACCGTCGCCTTCCACTTCGGTATAACCTATCGTATTGAGCAAATTGTTTGCGCTGAAAGAAAGCTGTACGCGTGGCGTCAATTGGTAATTGATAAAGGCGTTGACCACGTTAAAGCCCGGCAGGTTCAACGTATTGCCGTCGTCGCCCCAGGCTTTAGTCGTGCCTATTACGCTGAGCCCGAATACCGCATCACCCATGCTGTAGGTTGGCGCAATCTGGTAGACAAATTTTGCCTGACGACGTGGCGTCTTGCCTATCACCGATGCATCATTTGCCGCAACAATTTCTGCCTTGGTGTAAGTCATTCCGCCAGTTAAGCGGAAATCGCCCATGCGATAACTTGCCTCTATTTCTGCACCTTTTGCATCGTAGGAATTGGCAGTAAATTTTTGCGTGGTCGCTTCAAAATTTGACTCTGTGGTCTTGGCTTGGAACAGGGTGACAAAGCTGTTGAAGTCACCGGCTTTCCATTTCAAGCCAGCTTCATTTTGCTTGACGATGTTGGTGCTGATCGGGACCGATCCATCCAATGGATTGCCAAACATGATGCGATCAGCATTGAAGGCGATACCTTCGCTCGAGCGCGCAAAAAATGCCAGGTTTTTATCCAGGCGATAGTTCACGCCAAAAGAATACGAGGTGTGATCAACCGAGTAATCGATGGTCTTGGTGTTGGCTGCAGAATATTTCTGATTGACCGCCTGGTTGTAAGTGCCGCTGGCTTTTTGCTTATCGTTGCGCAGGCTGCCGTCGATATTCCAGGCGCCGCTTTCCCAACCGAGGTTGCCGTACGTTGCCGTAGTCTGATATTGCGCATCGATATTGCGGTTGCAGCAACCACCCCAAACGTCGGTGCCTTGCGCCACTAAACCTGGTGAGCCGGCGACGGTCGTGCTTGAATTTAACAGCGCTGGCTTATCGCCTGTTGCCTGCAACAGATAATGGTTGAAATTCCAGGTTACGCCAAGATTTTGCAGGGAAGTGTATAGGCCCGCAGTAGCAGTCAGTGAGCTGCCACCCATGGCAAATGCCTTGGATACTTTAATGTCGTTGACAGTGCTGCCCAGATCATCGAGCGAAGTATTGAACACCGCGGCTGTGAAGGCGGCGCCATTGTAGGCTTTGCCGGCATTCGGGCCAGTTGCGTAAGTCATGCCTGTCGATGTGTTGCTGTTATCGGCAGGGAAGATGGAGATGAATCGCCCGGTATTGGTCGACTTGCGGAACTTCTCGTCTAGCATCCATCCAGCACCCAGATCGAGCGAAGCTTCAGCGCCAAACGCATTGTTGGTGACGCGTAAACCGTCATTGATATTCGTGGCAAGGTGATTATTGTTTTTATCCAGCACCAGATCCTTGGTCCAGTAAGGCGAGTAAAAACTCGCCGTACGTGGATCGATGCCAGGTAATTCTGTAATATTGCCACCAGTAGTTTTGACTGGCACTGGCATATTCATCGGCGATTTGTCATCCAGATGTTTAAAGCTTAAACGCACAAAACCATTGTCCAGTTCATGCGTAATATTCGCCTTGATCTGGCCGCCTTCTTCTGCCGTCATGCCGGCAGGGCGCGAGCTGTCGCCATTGCGATAGAAACCGCCAATGAAGACACGGGTTTTCTCCGAGATTGGCGAGCCATAATCAAAATCGTAGCGGGTCTGGTTAAAATCGAGACCCTTGGTGATGCCGATGCTGCCGCCTTTTTCTTTACCATTGCGGCTGATGAAGTTGATGATGCCGCCAGGCGCATTGGTCGCCATGGTGGAGGCTGTGCCTCCGCGCACGACTTCCAGATTGTTCAGGCTACCGTCGGCACGCAGAAACATATCCGGTGTCACAAAAGCGATATCGCCAAATTGCAGCAAGGGCAAACCATCTTCCTGAAACTGCACATAACGCGCGCCACCGGCAGAGATAGGCACGCCGCGCACAGTCAAGTTGGCATTGCCTTCACCGCCAGACGATTCAGAACGCACACCAGGAATCGAGCGCAAGATTTCGGCCGAATTAGTCGGTGCCGATTGCATGATCTGATCCATATCGAGGGTACTGATAGAGACACTGGATTTCATTTTTGAACGACCGATAGCTGTTCCTGTCACCACCACGGTATTCAGGTTCAGTGAATTTTTTTCTGCAACGACCGGTGCGCTGGCGTCAGGAGATGTGGTCGCCTCTTGTGCCCAGGCAGCGCCCATTTGCAATACCGCGACTGACACTAGTGCCGCCATCTTGCTCATTTTGGTTTGATTGATGTGAATTGTTTTCATCTGTATCTCCGTTTTGTTTAAGTAGTGTGTGTATGTTGTTTCGAGCATTTTGCGAATACCATGCTTGCAGCAGGTATGACGCATTATCGGCCTAATTATTTTTCTTTGCAATCGATTGTAATAATGCGTCGCAATAAACTTTATTTTAAAAAAATCGTGTAAACGGGCTTTGTGTGAAATGTATTATTAATGCGGAAATGCCTTGTGCGAATGCTTGAAACATTTCTAGAGTGTAGGTAGCTATCTCGAGCAAACACTGTATTGATGAAAATATTGCTTTCTTACATAGAGAATTTTTCTAAATTGATGTTGGTATTGCGCCACAAAAGAGATGATTAAAGAGGGAAAATCGGTCTGGTTTGGCTGCGATGTCGGCAAAATGTTCGACCGGGACCTGGGACTGCTAGATGCTGAACTCTACGATTACAAGGCGATTTATGGCTTGGGATTCGATATGGACAAAGTAGAGCGACTG
>JANYFV010000371.1 GCA_025359635.1 Undibacterium sp.
GCATCACCAGCATCGTGGCCGTAGGTATCATTGATGGCTTTAAATTTATCTAGATCAATCAGCAGCAGTGCAAATTGCACTCTATCGCGTCTGACCAATGCAATAAAATGCTCGAAACGCTGCGAAAATAATCGTCGGTTAGGTAAGCCAGTTAAGGCATCTAGAAAAGCAATTTCTTCCAGTTGCAACTTGCTCTGACGTAGCTCTTCAGTACGTTTTTCCACCAATTCTTCTAATTCCATTTGCGCTTTGCGTAAGTAGCGCACCGATATTGTGTCGGGCAGCGAATTATCCGTGCCCTTGCCGCGTAAATGCTCAGATAAAATGGTAGACATGCCATAAAATGCCGCGTCTGGTGAGGTGATGACGTAAGTGGGAATTGGTGCTACGTAGGCGGCAAAGCGGCCTTTGGCTTCAAACCTGGCTCTAAACGGTGATTTGGCAAACCACTCCACCATCTGTGGCACTATCCCGCCAGCGATATAAATTCCACCAACTGCGCTTAAAGTTACTGCTAGATCTCCGCTAAAACTGCCTAATAATCCACAAAAACAATCCAGCGTTTCTATACAGAGAGGATCGCCGTCGGTCAGCGCACCATGCATGATCTCTTTGCCGCTACGAGGTGGCGTTTCGCTTCTGTTGCGTTTGGCAAGAGCGCGGTAAATCAATTCCAAGCCTGGCCCGGAAATGATACGCTCGGCCGAAACATGCTGCCATTCCGCCTTGGCATATTGGAAAATTGCAAATTCACGCTCATCGCTAGGCGAGAAATTTACATGACCGCCTTCGCTGCTGAGGGTAATAAAACCGTCCGAGGTTGGTATCAGTGCGGATACTCCCAACCCGGTTCCTGGCCCTAATACACCGATCACCGATTTTGGAACCGGTGCGCCACCGGCTATCTGAACCAGGTCCTGGTTTTGTAGTCCAGGCAATGACATTGCCAATGCGGCAAAACCGTTCACGATCAGCAGCGTCTGTAGGCCGAACTCCCGCCGCACAGCTTCGATAGAAAAGGCCCAATCGCGATTTGTCATCCTTAAGAGATCGCCATCGACCGGGTTGGCGATGGCAAATGCGGCGTGATGTACCGTGCTCGTACTATGATTTGCAAGATAGGTGCGCAATAAGGGTTCGATGCCGGAGTAATCATCGCATTTCAGGGAACTGACCGATTCAAATTTCCCTTTGGCGGTTTCCAAGGTAAAGCGCGCGTGAGTGGCGCCAATATCAGCCAATAATCTGGCATCACTTGAGAAGGCAGCGAAGTTATTTTTTTCTAGAAAACTCATATCAATCGATCACCTTTCTCAATTGGCGGAACAAAAAGCGTTTGTATCGTCCAGTACTGAGCATGAGTTTTACCTCAATACAATAGGGCATCTTTACTTAGAGTATCAGATCTTGCCCTTGAGAATGTCAAGTTTTTCTGAAGAGAGAAAATACCTCAATCAAAGGAGTTGCAATGGATAAATACAGATGCGCCAGGACCGTTGTCCAGACTGACGCACTTGTTTCACTTTTGCCATTTTATCTGGCAGCAATAATCCTGTAAACCTCAGTTTTCGTCAGGCAACGCGGTAAAATAGAGGGATGAATATTGAACTCGCAAATGAACCAACACTTTTCGTCGACGCTAAGCAAGCAAGTGCCGGGTCGCCCACTGAACCGATGACTATGCCGCAAACATTTCCTCAATTTATTCATCTGCGCCTGCATTCGGAATATTCGATCGTAGATGGATTGGTAAGGATTGATGATGTCGTTAAAGCGGCAGCTAAAGACAGGCAGCCCGCACTGGCAATGACCGATCTGGCCAACCTGTTTGGCATGGTGAAGTTTTACAAGGCAGCGCGTGGCAAGGGGATCAAGCCTATCGTCGGTTGCGATGTCTGGATAACTAATGATCTTGATCGCGACAAACCATCGCGCTTATTGCTCTTGGTAAAAAATCGTCTTGGTTATTTACAGTTATGCGAATTACTAGCGCAGGCCTGGATAGAGAACCAGCACCGTGGCCGTGCCGAACTCAAATTTGAATGGTTGCAGGCGATTTTTGACAAACAACAAGAGCCTGGTTTGATTGCATTGTCCGGCGCACATTTTGGTGATGTCGGTATTGCGATCGATAATGGCAATCTGGATTTGGCCGAGCGTCATGCGCAACGCTGGGCCAGCATTTTCCCGCAACATTTTTATATCGAGATACAACGCGCTGGCCAGCCAAACATGGAAAACCATGTGCGGCAAGCGGTAGCCTTGGCGAATAAACTGGGTTTGCCGGTGGTGGCAACCCATCCTATCCAGTTCATCCATAAAGAAGATTTTACGGCGCATGAAGCGCGCACCTGTATTGCCGAAGGTGAGATGCTGGCGAATGGTCGGCGCGTGCGCCGCTTCAATGACCAGCAATGCTTTAAAACGCAAGAAGAAATGCTCGCACTGTTTTCTGATCTGCCCGGCGCATTGCAAAATGCAGTCGAGATCGCCAAGCGTTGTAGTCTGACGTTGGTTCTGGGCAAGCCACAGTTGCCGGATTTCCCTACGCCTGATGGCATGACTATCAACGATTTTCTTGTGGCAGAATCGCAAAAGGGCTTGGAATATCGTTTGACGCAAGTGTTTCCGAATGCGGAAACACGCGAGCAGGAGCGGGCGCGTTACGAGGCGCGCCTGAAGTTTGAGACTGATACCATCGTCAAGATGGGTTTTCCTGGCTACTTCCTGATCGTTGCCGATTTTATTCAATGGGCCAAAAATAACGGTGTGCCAGTTGGCCCTGGCCGCGGTTCAGGAGCGGGTTCTCTGGTCGCGTATTCCTTGTTGATTACTGATCTAGACCCGCTGCAATACAACTTGCTGTTCGAACGTTTCCTGAATCCAGAACGCGTCTCCATGCCCGATTTCGATATCGATTTCTGCCAGGAAGGGCGTGACCGCGTAATTCAATATGTCAAGGATAGATACGGCAAAGAAGCGGTGTCGCAGATTGCCACTTTCGGTACCATGGCTGCTAAAGGTGCGATCCGTGACGTTGGTCGCGTGCTCGATTTTGGTTACATGTTTTGTGATGGTGTTTCTAAACTGATTCCATTTAAACCGGGTAAGCAAGTCACGATCGCCGAAGCGATTATCGAAGAGCCATTGCTGGCCGAACGTCAGGAGAATGAAGAGGAAGTGAAGACCTTGCTCGATCTGGCGCAGCAGGTTGAAGGCATTACGCGCAACATCGGTATGCATGCCGGTGGAGTGTTGATCGCGCCAGGGAAACTGACCGATTTTTGCCCGCTGTACACGCAGGGTGGCGACACCGGCGTGGTCTCGCAATACGATAAAGATGACGTGGAAGCCGTTGGCTTGGTGAAGTTCGACTTTTTGGGTTTGACCACGCTGACCATTCTCGATCGCGCAGTGCGCTATATCAAGATGCTCGATCCATCACTGGCCGATTTTGATTTAGCCAAATTGCCGCTTGATGACCGGGCTTCGTACGAGCTCTTGACCAAGGCAAAAACCGTAGCCGTGTTCCAGCTGGAAAGCCGCGGCATGCAAGGCATGTTGAAAGATGCGCGGCCCGATCGATTTGAAGACATTATCGCGCTGGTGGCCTTGTATCGCCCTGGCCCTATGGATCTGATTCCGGATTTTTGTAAGCGTAAGCACGGCGAAAAATTTGATTATCCCGATCCGCGTACCGAAGGCATTTTGTCGGAAACCTACGGCATCATGGTGTATCAGGAGCAGGTCATGCAAATGGCGCAGGTGGTCGGTGGTTACTCGCTCGGTGGCGCCGATTTGCTGCGCCGTGCCATGGGTAAAAAGAAGGCCGAAGAGATGGCCGAGCATCGCCAGATTTTCCGCGATGGTGCGGCCAAAGACGGTTTGTCGCAGGCCAAGGCCGACGAGATTTTCGATTTGATGGAAAAGTTTGCCGGTTACGGTTTTAATAAATCGCATGCCGCCGCCTATGCCTTATTGTCGTATCACACCGCTTACCTGAAAGCGCATCACCCGGCCGCGTTTATGGCAGCGAATATGTCGCTGGCGATGGACGATACTGAAAAAGTCAAAATCCTGGTGGAAGATACGCTCGATATTTGCAAGCTCACTTTACTGCCGCCAGATATCAATCAATCCGATTACCGTTTTATGCCAGTCGGCGTGCCGGGTAAGAAAGCAACGCAAATCCGTTACGGCATGGGTGCGGTAAAAGGTTCAGGGCAAAATGCCATCGAAAATATCGTTGCGGCACGCAAGGCAGATGGGCCGTTCACCAGCCTGTTTGATTTTTGTAAGCGCGTCGATAAGCGCCAGGTTAACCGCCGCACGATCGAGTCTCTGATACGCGCCGGTGCGATGGATTGCCTGAAGCAGGATAGGGCAGTGTTGCTGGCAACGGTTGATTATGCGATGGAAGCCGCGATGCAAGCGGAAGCGGCGGCGAATCAAGTCAGTCTGTTTGGTGATGATGACGACATGATCCCGCCACCAGAATATATCAAGGCAGAAATCTGGTCAGACCGACAGCGCTTGCTGGAAGAAAAGCTGGCACTAGGATTTTATCTGTCTGGTCATCTGTTTGATGCGTACGCGCCCGAGGTCAGGCAATTCGTCAAAACCACACTGGCCAAACTCGATCCTTCGCGCGATTTACGTTTGCTCGGCGGTGTCATTTCTGCTTCCCGCACGCAGATGACACAAAGGGGAAGAATACTGATTGTGACGCTCGACGATGGCACTGCTACCGTCGATGTCACGGTGTATAGCGAATTGGCCGATCAGTACAAAAATATTTTTAAAGAAGATGAATTTCTGGCGGTGCTAGGTAAGGTTTCGGAAGATCGATTTTCTGGCGGCTTACGTATTACCGCAGAAAAAGTCATGGATATCGGACGAGCCCGCGTGCAGTTTTCGCAAGGCTTGCGCATCACCTTAAATGCTGAAACGGATATCAGTAAATTGACTGATATCCTGAAGCCGCATATCAATCAGGAAGGTTGTCCGGTGCTGATACGTTATCAGAATCAGGAGGCATCTGCGGAGTTGTATCTGGCGGATCAATGGCGGGTTAATCCCGATGATCATTTGAGAAAAAAACTGGGTGATTGGTTGAGCCCAAAAAACGTTCAAATTGAATATGCTTGATCCTCGATTGAGTGCGCTTTCGTCCATTGGCGCCCAGCGCGCATCGCTGCCGCAAC
>JANYFV010000021.1 GCA_025359635.1 Undibacterium sp.
AGCACCTGCTTGCAAGCCCAGCAACACGGTTGCAATCGATGGGATGGTGGAGAGTAAGCCTTCTGGCTCATGCGCCAAACCAGTGACGGGATTAAAGCTATATGCCAATTTTCCGAGTATGGCAGTATCGATTTTATCGACCACATTGAGATCAGGCTGAAACGAACCGCCCGCTATTAGTGCAGCTGTATATGCGAACAAGGTAACGAGAAAAATCATCCATTGCATCTTAACGCTACGCACATGGATCGCGATCATTCCGACAATCACAAAACAAATCCCTATCCTCTGCAACACACCCATCAAGCGAAAAGCCCGCCCCGGGATGAGCCACTCTGCAATCAAATGTAAGGCCAGTCCCAATAAAAAAATACGCGTGCCGCGCCAAAACACGGTGGAACTCAACGCGGTTAAATTAGCCCCGCGTTCTAACTTAGGAGCTAAAGCCAGATGTAGCGAAACGCCGACAATCAACAGAAAGAAAGGAAAAATAAAATCAGCCGGAGTGCAGCCATGCCATTCCGCGTGCTCAAGCCAGGCATAAATATGGCCCCAATCACCCGCATTATTCACTAACAACATCGCCGCTACTGTGAATCCGCGTAGCGCATCAATCGATGAAAACCGAATAGTATTTTGCATGCATTACCTTCCCAATTTTTGCTTACTATCAAAGATCGACAGATCGATCAGAACACATTATTAATTCGTATTTTTATTTTTCTTCCGCATCGCAGACAGCGTCAAACCAAGCGTCAAAATATGGCACACAGCGACAATACCACCTCATTATTATTGAAAGTATTTTAGATAAAAATGATGATTTTAAAAAAATAGAGGAAGAAATGAATAAAAAAATAAATTCATTCTTATTTTAGAATATTTTAAAACAATTATTCACAATATTTTCGATAAATAGCTGAATAGATTTGCATTACTGGCATTTAAGTGGCATTAATAATACAAAACCAGTTGACCTCAATTACGCAGCCTAGTATGTTGTAGGCTGCGCGACAAAATTAAATGATTTCTGGCGTTTTTTTCGCTCAATTGCACACCACTCACAAGAACTTTTAAAGACCATCTACGAGACCTATCCATGACATCTGAAAATACCAGTCCGCGCCACCCCATGACTTGGGTGCCAACACTGTATCTGGCTGAGGGCTTGCCTTTTTATGCGGTGGCGCTGGTGGCCAGCTTGATGTACAAAAGTATGGGTGTGGCGAATGATCAGATTGCTTACTGGACTGGCTTAATCGCTTTCGCCTGGGTTTTCAAATCTTTATGGAGCCCGTTTCTGGAAGCGGCCAGCAGTAAAAAATTCCTGGTCGTGATGTTTCAAATGATCGGCGGAGTGTGTCTCGGCTTAGTCGCACTATCACTCCAACTGCCTATGTATTTTGCGCTCAGCATCGCATTACTCGGCCTGGTGTCGATCTCGGCAGCAACGCATGATATTGCAGCAGACGGTCTTTACATTGCTAGTTTAAGCAATAAGCAGCAAGCCGCTTACGCTGGCTGGCAAGGTGCATTTTTTAATGCCGGTAAATTTATCTCGCTTGGCGGCTTGGTCGTATTGGCTGGTCATCTGGAAAAAACGATGCCGCCAGCACAGGCTTGGGCGGTGATTTTTGGCATATTAGCCAGCATGATGATCACGCTATCGCTGTACCATAGTTGGGCATTGCCGGGAACAAAAAATACCAACACTGATGCCTCAATGCGCAGTGTATTCACCACTCTGCTCGATGTGATTATTACCTTCTTCAAGAAACCAGGGATATGGCTGGCGATCCTCTTCATTCTATTATTTCGCGTTGGTGAAGGCCAAATCCAAACTATCGGACCTCTATTTTTGCGTGACACCAAAGCCTTGGGTGGCCTGGGCCTCAGCACCACTGAGGTAGGTGTCGTGTATGGTACAGCAGGCACCGTCGCCTTTCTAGGTGGCAGTATATTAGGTGGCTACTTCGCGTCCTGGCTAGGTCTGAAGCGCGCCCTGCCATGGCTAATCCTTGCGATGAATGTGCCAAATGTAGTGTTCTTTTTTCTCAGCACCAGTCGGCCAGACAACCTCGCGGTCGTTGCCACTGCTCTTAGCTTTGAAATGTTTGGTTACGGCTTTGGCTTTGTTGGACTTATCCTATTCATGATGCAGGTGATCGCAGTCGGCAAATACCAGACCGCTCACTATGCCTTAGCTACCGGTATTATGCAGCTGGGCTTAGTGATACCAAAGATGGTCAGCGGATCGATACAGATGTCGCTAGGCTATAAAAACTTTTTCATCTGGGTGCTGATTTCGGCTATCCCGGTCTTGCTGATGTCACGATTACTGGTGATAAAGACGCCTTCAGCGAAAACTGAACAGCCGGTAGGCAATCCAGCCAACGCTTGACGAAAAATAAGCAATTACTGAGGAAGCGCGGATTTATTCGTCATCCCCGAATGCTTTAGTCGGGGATCCAGTGTTCATTTACTTCGTGCGGAGCACGACTGCTAAGTCGCTTCGCGAACAGCTTGAACACTGGATCCCGCTTTCGCGAAGATAACGAAATCGAATAAATCTGCGCTTCCCTAAGGTTTTCGCCGACTGCGCCATGTTTAATTCATGGTTTTTCTTTGCTTTAATTGGGAGTCAATTTAGTCGCGGGCAAGCGATG
>JANYFV010000432.1 GCA_025359635.1 Undibacterium sp.
ATTGCTGAACCAATTTTTTCCGGAATCACAGTAAGCAATATTTGGCAATTGCAAGATTCCGAAAATTAGTAATCCTCGAATATTACAAGTCGACAAATATCGTTTTCTTCTGCCAATATTGTCTTTGCGTTCCAACTTTGAAGTTGAATTTTTTGCTGGAACGATGTTGTGCGAATTGAAGCGATTATTCTGTTTTTCTGTAGTCATTGCGATTTATTCCATGTGAATTCTACTGAATATCAATTTCTACACATTGCTGAAATTATTTGATTATGTAGTAGTTCCGAATCAAAATGTTGAAAGTAAACTCAAAGTAATTCGGGTGGTCGCTCTTCGTTGGGCTATTTGTCATCACCGCTCACGCCCCGCCTCGCTGACCGCCTTGAGCGTCTAACAGGGTTTGATGGTCTAGCTGTATGCGGGCTTTGTAGGTGGCGAGCTGCTCGCCGGGTTGCTGTTATCAGTGGTGCCGCTGTTGGCGTTGCTGGCATTGCTGTTAGGTGAATTGCCCTGATTGAGTTCGGTGGCGTCGGCGCTCAAGTGTGTCAGTTTTCCGCTCACCATGCCGTAGCGTTGAAACGGATAGATGGCCAATTTGATCTGCACTTTTTGGCCGATTTGGGTAAAGCCTACGTCTTCATTTTTGATGTTGACGTCGGCATATAAGAGCTCGTCTTTCGGTACCAGGGCCATCACCACACTGCCCGGCTGCAGAATAGAAAATTTGCTATGCTAGCGGCTTGTCGTTGGTCGGCAGCGTTGCCTTGGACCGGTGGCACTTATTTTACGGAGTTGTATGATGGCCTCATTGCAAGATCAATTTTTAAAAGCGGGACTAGTCGATAAAAACAAAGCCAAACTGGCCCACCAGGAAAAGAGCAAGCAGAAGAAGGTCGAGCGCCGGACTGGCAACGAGAGCGTAGACGAGTCACGTCTGGCCGCGCTTGAAGTGCAGCGTAAAAATGCCGAACGGGCTCGCGAACTCAATGCGCAACGCGATGCAGCCGCGAGCCAAAAAGCAATTCTTGCGCAAATTGTGCAGTTGGTGCAAAAGAATCGCCAAAGCAAGGGCGCAGGCGACATCGCTTATTACTATACTCACGGTACCAAGATCGATAAGATCTATGTGTCGGCAGCGGTGCAGACGCATTTGATTGCTGGCCGACTGGTGATCGTGTGTCTGGATGGTAAAACAGAATTACTGCCCCGGATTATCGCGGATAAAATTGCCGAGCGCGATGCTTCACTGGTGGTGCGGGTGAAGAAGACGACGACCGAAATCGATGAAGATGATCCGTATGCCGCCTTCCAGATCCCGGATGACTTTACGTGGTAAGGCCGTAAGCCGCAATCGGTAGGGCGCAATGGGTCTCATCTATTGCGCCGCATGTCGCATGTGAACAATTCCAATCGGTGCAATACGCCTGCGGCTATTGGCACCCTACAATTACAGGTTGCGGCATCGCCCGCTATTTTCTCTGGACAGCTGAGCCGTAAAATCCTAAAATACGGCTCAAACTATGATCCGTAAATGCGATGAAATCAGCTCAAACTCCGCTTTATATTTGGCAATACGCCGCATGGCCGCGCTGCCATTACGATATGCAAGTACTTGCCGAACCGCTGGCCGATGCGCGTCAGCAGCTCGGCGTATTGGCAGGGAAAGCGCAAGCGATAGGCTTGGCGCGAAGTGATTTGCAAACGCTGCGGCAAGACATCTTAGTGCAAGAAGCCATCGCTACGGCGGCCATCGAAGGGCAGCAATTAGACGTGGCGCAAGTGCGTTCATCAGTCATGCGCAAATTGGGTTTTAATGACACCGGCAGCAGCGCAAGAGATGTCGATGGCCTGATCGAAGTCATGTTCGACGCGACCAACAATCTTAGTGCGGCGCTCGACGAAGATCGCCTGTGCCGCTGGCAATCGGCCTTATTCCCTGGTGGCACCTCCGGCATACAACGCATTCAAGTCGGGCAATTTCGCAGCTTTGCCGAACCAATGCAAATTATCAGTGGCAGGATAGGCAAAGAAGTCGTCCACTATCGCGCCCCCGATTCTGCTCAGGTAAACACTGACATGGCGGTTTTCTTGGCATGGTTCAATGCGCCTGCTGAGCAAACCCATGATGTCGATGGCATCATTCGTGCCGCAATTGCCCACCTCTGGTTTGAAACTATCCATCCTTTTGAAGATGGCAACGGGCGTATCGGTCGCGCCATCATCGACAGAGCATTGGCACAAGATGCGCAAACCCAGCGGCTCGGTGTTGCGGGCCTCATCAGTATGTCGCGCACCCTGCAACAACACCGCAAAGCCTATTATGATGCGCTGCATCAGGCGCAAACGGGCGATCTAGACATCACACCTTGGGTCAGTTGGTTTCTTAAGCTATTTACGACGGCGTGCCAACACACGCAGCAAAGCATCAGCCAGGCGATCTTGAAGGCGCAGTTCTGGGGCAATCATCTCCATAGCAACTTCAACCAACGCCAGCGCAAGACCCTGCAAAAACTGCTCGATGCGGGCGATGGCGGTTTCCTTGGTGGCATGACAGCAGAAAAACACAGCAAAATCACCGGCGCATCCAAGGCCACCGCCACCCGCGATCTCTCCGATCTGCTGCAAAAAGGCGCGGTGATCTCATGCGGCATAGGCAAAGCGACTAAGTATCTGATCAATGTTGAGAGCTGGAATCAATCAGTGTGAACGTGAGTGGAGAGATCCATCAATTTGAAGCGATGCTGGTCGAGCAGGCCTGAGGAACTTCCCCTCTGGCCACTCACGCAACCTTAGGTGGAAATTGGTGTCAGTTCTCACATACTTGCATTTCTAGATTGACGTTGGAATATTAAAACTGCCCCCGTGCTTCTTGCGCACCCCGTACTTTTTATCACCCCACCACAGATATCCATGACACGATTGCGCACCACCAGCCTGCTTCTGCCGCTACTTCAACTCTGCCAGCCTGCGGCAGCGGCGCAAGACCCACCCGCAGCGACTGTCACAGAAGAACCCCAGTCTGTCGCCGTCAACCGTATCAAGAATCCTGATCTGCGCTCTTATCGCAATATGCTGGCAGGGCTGGACATGTTTGAGAGCAAGCACCATCTAACTCCAACGGCGGATAACTTGCGTTTTGTGCTCAAACCCAGACATGCCAGTACATCGCTGGCCAGTCTAAGCCTGCGCATCGCCAATGATGATATTTCCATCCCGGTGGCGCTTGCCGCTGATGGCAGCTTTGTCTTGCCACGCGACGAGGCAGCGGCCGATGGCGTTGATTTTGATATCAGACTGGAAGCGGGTGTAGTTAATTAGCTAGAGCAATTAAGAGCTTGGGATCGGATTTATATAATGTGATCCCGACCCCTTAAGATCAGCCGACTGGTGATCGTGTGTTTGGATGGTAAAACAGAATTACTGCCCCGGATTATCGCGGATAAAATTGCCGAGCGCGATGCTTCACTGGTGGTGCGGGTGAAGAAGACAACGACTGAAATTGATGAGGATGATCCGTATGCCGCCTTCCAGATCCCGGATGACTTTACGTGGTAGCGCCCGACTGAGCTTCTTCTGAAATTTAGAAATTTATAAGACAGTCATTTCTTGGATTAGCATCATAGGTGCGATTAACTAAGCGTAATCGCACCCATGAAACACGTAAACTTAAGTTAGTATTTGTAGGATTACGCTTCGCTTGTACCTACTCGTTTCCAATAAACGTATGAACTGGCGAGGCGCCCAGACGCTAGGGTGCCTCGTGATGTCAGCATCAAGCTTCCGATAACAGCGCGTCCAATTTGTCAAAGGAACCGGTCCAGCCCATCGTCATACCACCGCGTGCTTTCATAAACGTTTCTAGCTCCGCTGCAGTCACAGCGCCGTGTGGTTCCCAGGTGACGGTAACGCGGGTGCGATCAGCTGCTTCTGCAGTGAATTGCACCGTCGTTAGCATCGTTTCTGGCCAAGTCGGAGCCATCGGGTGGCGCGAAATATTTTCATGTTCATCGCAAAACTGCTGCGTGTAGCATAGGCGATTGGGTTTCTCCATTTCTAGATACGCTGCGCGACCATACATGGTGACGCCAGCGCCATTCGTCATCAAATAGAATGAACTACCACCAACGCGCACATCGGCGCGTATATACGACATGGTAAATCCAGTTGGCGGCGTCCATTTTGCAATGTGCTCAGGCCGTGCCCACATATCGTACATCACATCGATAGGTGCTTCGAAACTGCGATTAATAAAGAAGCGTTCCTTGCGCTCGATTTGCTCCGCAAGATATTCTGCAAAGCGATCCCAAGTCGACTCACCACCTGCTTGTTTAATGAATTGACGGGTTTGCGTAGCGGCTTCCGCGCTTGCTAATGTCATCGTCATTTCCATCTGTGTTTTTTTGCCGACCGGTATAAAGAAAACCGTCACACGAAACAGCGGTGGCGTGTCATCGGTGGCGCCATGGTCGTACACTAATTTGCTATGCGATTCGATTTCATGGTAGGTCGCGATATTCGGATAGTCGGTACCATCTGGTCCGTGCATGGTGTAACGCCATTGCCCACCGATACGCAATTCTTTGCTATGCGTGGTCAGGGTAAAGCCACGCGGCCCCCACCAATGCGCTGCCTGCGCCGGATCAACCCACGCATCCCACACGGCTTCCACCGGCGCGTCGTAGAGTCGCTCCAAATAAATCTCATTTGCTTGCGTTTGTTTTTTTCTTGATGCGGACATTTTTTTTACCTTTCTTTTCAGCAGTGACGGTTTTCAAATAGAGTTCAAGGCGATCAAAACTGTCTTCCCAAAACGCACGATATTGATCCACCCAGTCAGCCGCCAGCTTCAAATTTTCGCCGTTGAGTTTACAAGGACGACACTGCGCATCGCGCGTTTTAGTAATCAAACCCGCGGTCTCAAGCACCTTGAGATGTTTAGTAACGGCGGGC
>JANYFV010000478.1 GCA_025359635.1 Undibacterium sp.
AAGAGTATTTCACTGGAAACGCGCCATGAGATTCTTACGACAGATAGCACTCATCGTACCGATTGCACTAGCCGCAATCCCTTCATCTTTCGCGCAAAAAATTACTGTTGTTAATTTATTTGATCGGCCGTAGCGAAAAACGCGAAGCAATTTTTAAACGGGTAGATGTGATCGCACCGTACGATGTTTATTTGTATAGATTAAAAAGTCCTGAAATTGAGGTCAACAATTTAGCCGACTTCAAAAATTTTGAAATCGGCGCCGCACGTGACGACATCCGCGCCCAGTACCTTAAAAGATCAGGTTGAAGTATCTCAGATGACTCTGTTGATGTGTTGCCAATGCAATTCATTTCAAATTATTTTCCACCGTGTTTGACCAAACTGATTTTATCGAGCGGTCTATCTACTTTGGTGCTGCAATACTACTCGTGGCCTTCGAGCTTATCCCATAAACAATATTTATTCCAACTCATCACCTCAAGGGCTCTTTTTTGTATTAATGATTTCCGAAGTCAATAAACGAATATTTTGCTCATGGTCATTTAAGGATTGCTGCAATTTCCTCGTACTTTCGATATCTAGGCTCGCTTTCATATTCGGTACATGCAGAGCCCGCCAAATCGTCTGATATGCACTTGCTTCCATCATCATCTCCTGATTGAGAATACTCAATCGTCCGCTGTCACGTTTTTGCTGTTCCTGTTTTGGAATTTGCATTTTACTCTCAACCATTGCCAGATTATTTGCAGTTAGCACTGGTTTCAATTGAGGTGACACTCCAATCTTGCTAACGTTTGATGATGCACTATTCCCTGAAACCAAGGCGGCACTTCGATTGTGAATGACTTCAATCCCTTGCGTATCGACGTAACGTTCGGCCTCTGTCACTCCGGCCCACAAAGAGTTTGAAGCTGTGACAATAAAAAAAAGGGAACCGAGCAAAAATGAATATTTCATAAATTTGATTTATTGAATGGTGATTGCATACGCACAAAGGCTTCGCTTCGGATTTCAATACGCCTATCGCCCACCAACGACGTTAAACAATTAGGCACTAACGGCTCACCACCCGTACCAAATGGATTGCTCATGCCATGTGACTGTAGCCCTACATGTGTGGATGGCGACGACGCATTAGTAGTCGCATATAAAATTCTGTCAACAATGGGAACGATCAAGCGATAGCAATAAGTGACACGAATGTGCAGGATGTTGGCATCCTGTATCGAGATTTTTGAGCTACTACCAGCGGTAGTAGTGCGGTAACTAAGCGTATCGTTAGGCAGTTGAATGCCAGATGTTCCGTCAAGTGCCGCCTTCCCAAAGTCGCTAAGCGCTGCCGGGCTTGGATTAAGGATTTCAAGCTTAGTGTACAAAAGACTAGTTTCTGTTTTTGACTTAAAGAGCGCGTCTCCATAACCTTTCGGGTCTGCCGCGGCTGCAAATAGAGGCGTCAATCCTTTGGCAAGGGCTGCGCGCATCTCGCTCTTATCACCGTTGTGTAGCGCGCCAGCACGGGCCGCCAACATGGTGGCATGATTTAGCGTGGCGCGAGCTTGGTATAGCAAGGCAAATTGAATAATGCCAAATACCAGCAACACCAGTGCGGGGAAAATAACCAGAAATTCCGTGGCCGATTGACCGCGTTGGAAATAGACTGTAGTTTGATTCATCATGACAAACCCAAAAAAGCTCAAAGAAATTGGATCGGCAAAACCACGCCAAGCGCGATCCCACAACGCTGCGCTTCGCCTGCCGCCAATTCAAGCACACAGTGCGCCCGCAGATAGCCGCGCGCGCGCCGCGGTTTGACGGCTTCGGCAATTTTCAAAACCAGACCATCACGACGTAAGAACAGTACGTCAATTGGGTAGCACATTCCGAAGGTGTGAATCATATTGCAGGAACGTAGCAACATCCCTTCGTCCCTACACAATGCTGGTCGCGCGAGTAGTCCACGCATGCGACCCAGCATCGATGCAGCTACCATAATCTCAAAACTATGTGACCCAGACGAACTATGAAATATCATTGGAGAACGTTGCATATCCATGTCTTAAAATTTAACTCCGGATTGCATAAATTTCACCGCAATCGGAAACAAGATAACCAAAAAAGTGACCGGAAAAATAAAAGCGACTAAGGGAAAAATCAACTTAACCGGTGCTTCCATCGCCAGCTTTTCAGCAAGCTGAAATCGTTCAATTCTGCGTTGATCTGCCTGAACCCGAAAGGTGCCGCCCAGACTCGCCCCCATACGTTCAGCTTGAATCACGGCACTAATAAAACTCGAAACCTGCGGCACTTTTACGCGCTCGTCCATGCGACGCAATGCGTCGGCACGCGTGAGCCCAGAACGTAGATCACGCAGTACAAATGCAAATTCATTTTTTAACGGCCCAGCAGGACCTTTTGCCACCGCCTGAGAAATCGCGCCAGCCATATTCAATCCGGCCTCCACTGACATCGTCAGAAAATCGAGATAAGTCGGTAGTGCTTTTATGATTAATTTTTGTCGTTTTTTTAGTGAATCTTTCAACCAGATACGTGGATAAACATAGCCAAGTGCTGCAACCGCTATCATCCACCACCATTCAAATAAATCTGCTGCAGACAATACAATCGCGGCAACAAGTATGAACATGGTTAGACTAATCATACATAGAGCAATGAATTGCGTTGGGCTCATCAGATACAATAATCCTGAAAGGCGTAGCGATTCCGCCGGTCCGGCCAACATCTTCGCCGGGATCAGGCGACAAACGTGATAATCCACTAAACGAATTAATGGCCACAGTAAACGCAATACTTTAGGAAGCGGATCTAAAAATTCCCGATCTTCATCGGGCACATCGTCTTTTAGGCGCATCCCGCTATATACGACGGCGGCAGCAAACGCGACGAACGCAATACCCACTAACAGCGCGACTATGAACTGTTCCATATCAATTCCTCTTCAGGCAATCCAATTACTCGACAGAGCAACTAGCAAATAGTAAAAACCGCAAACCAACTACACGTCGATAGTCGTGATCTTACGAATAAAGAAATAGCCGATTCCAATTGTGGTGCCAATAACAGCCATCGTGACCCAGCCGTACCATGCATTGAACAATGGCGCCATGGCTTCTGGCTCCATCACATTAAGGATCATAATCAAAAAAACTGGCAATCCCGCCATGACGATTCCTTGCATCTTTCCCTGCGCGGTTAAGCTGCGGATTCGTCCTTCCATCTGCAATTTGGCTCGGATGGTTTTAGAAATCGACTCCAAAGTTTCTGCCAGATTGGCACCAACCTCACGCGATAGCGCCATGCCAGCTGTGACCATTGCCAAGTCTTGCAAAGGAACACGTTTCTCAAGACGTTCAAGTGCAACCGCCAAATCCATTCCCAAACGAGTCTCTCGCAAAACCAGTTCAAACTCCTGCGATAAAGGAGCTTTACCTTCACTCGCAACAGTTTCCAAAGCCATGGGCAAACTCGCGCCCGCACGCAATGCACCAACTATCATGAGCAATGCATCGGGTAACTGCTCTTCAAACAGACTAATGCGCTTGCGGGCGATACGTCTTACGATAAAGCGTGGCGCCAAAAATGCTAAAACAACGCATACACCCACCGCCATCAAATTACCGGTGACGAACCACGCCACTACAGGTAGAAAAATCAGTACGACAATATTAATTAACATAAGCCGACTTGCATCGGTAAATATGAACATTTCTTCCAGGTCTGATTTCGCTGCTGACGCAGTCTGATTCTGGTTTTTTGAAAACCAGCGACTACCAAAATGCAAGGCCATCCAGATCAAAATCAAGAGCGCCACAAAAATGACGGCAAATATGATGAGCGAATTACTCATGGTCACTGCACTCTCTTCAACATGGCGCTACGTGAGAAGATAGAGACATCGCACTCCACACCGCGACGTATCAAGTCCTGGTAAAAATCAGGTATATGGCCAGTCGGGGCAAAATGGCCCTGGACTTTTCCATCGGCTCCAAAACCTTCTTGTTCATAGCGGAAAATATCTTGTAGTTGAATCAAATTCCCTTCAATGCCAGTCACTTCCGTAATGTAAGTCACCTTACGAGTGCCACAAGAAAAACGGGTTTGTTGCACGATTAGATTCACGGCAGAACAAATTTGCTCCCTGATCGCCTGAATCGGAATATCTAGTCCACTCATCAATGTCATCACTTCCAGACGTGACAAACAATCACGCGGGCTGTTAGCATGGGCCGTAGTGAGTGAGCCATCATGGCCTGTGTTCATCGCTTGCAACATATCAAGTGCTTCGCCACCCCGGCACTCGCCAACAATGATGCGATCTGGCCGCATCCGCAAACAGTTTTTTACCAAATCGCGAATCGTAATAGCGCCACGTCCTTCGATGTTGGCAGGGCGCGCCTCCAACGACACCAAGTTCGATTGCGTAAGCTGAAGCTCGGCCGCATCCTCGACCGTGACTATGCGCTCGTCATCAGGAATAAAATTGGAAAGTACATTAAGTAGCGTGGTCTTGCCAGAACCGGTTCCACCCGAAACCACAATGTTGGCGCGCCGGTGGACCGCAACTCTCAGAAACGCAGTCATTTCTTCGCTGATTGCGCCAAAACGTATCAAGTCCTGATCGACCAATTTCTTTTTTGCAAATTTCCGGATTGTAATGCTAGGCCCTTTAATCGCCAGTGGTGGAATAATGGCATTCACCCTCGAACCATCTTTCAAACGTGCATCAACCATTGGTGAGCTTTCATCGATGCGGCGACCAAGTGGCGAAACTATGCGTTCAATCGCAGCCAATACCGATGCATCATTCGAAAATGTGATTTCCGAACGTGTTAGTTGTCCCTTACGTTCAACGAATATATCGTTATGGCGGTTAACCATAATCTCCGTTACGTCGTCGTCGGCGAGCAATACTTCTAACGGCCCCAAACCCACAACCTCATTGAGTACGATGTCACGTAGCTCATCTCTCATATGTCGCATCGAGACAAACGACGGATCGGTTTCTATCAGTTCTTCAATAATTTTTTGCACCGAGGTACGTAACTCTGCATCCCCCATGCGCGAAACGTTGACGCGACGCAAATCCATTGCTGAGATTAATTTTTTGTGCAAGCGCCCGCGCATTTCTATGCCTTCCGGCTGTTCCAACGGGCTAGCACTATGATTAAAAACAGACGCTTTGATGACACTGACGACCGGAGCAACTTCTTTTGACTTGATCTGTTTTGCCAAATAGGTATAGGCTTCTTCGGTCAGGTTTGCCCGCAACGTAAAATTAGCTAACTCGATGATATCGGTACTGGCTAATGGGCCATACTCGTTTACCGCATTACCATTGATCTTGATAGGCGATAAACCGCCACCGTCCTTGACAAATAAGCCTTCGTTATCAAAGAAAAACTGCGCCTGACGCCTTCCGACGCGCCACCCACTCAGTAAAATCAAGCTGTCGCTATCTTTACCGACAAAGCAAGTGGGTTCAATGCTGGTCTCATCGCCCAGTAACTCATCCCGGCGAAATACTTGTATTCGTATCATATTAGTTAGGGTAATTTGATGATTCGACAGCGACGGGCTCTGATCGTTTTTGCTTCTCTATAATCGCATCTTCAATTTCTTTTTTGTTAGACAAGCCACGATTAAGCAATTGCTGCGCCAGGCCATCACCGGCATTGATAATCTCCGGTTCCAACAAAACGACTAATTCTGTTTTGTTATTTCTGAAGTCTTCTGATTTGAACAATTGTCCTAAAATCGGTAATCGACTGATAGCAGGAACCCGGTCTATCGCATTCGACATTTCACTGTTGACTAAACCTGATAGCGCGACGATTTCACCTTGTTTAAGACTCACTTCGGTTGAAGTGTTGCGTGTCAAAAATCCGGGAATGCCAGACACGGAAACAGCCGGATCAATCTGTGATAGTTCAGTCGAAATTTTTGCAGTGATGACGTCATTCGCATCGATTTCCGGGTCGATTGAAAGTATCACTCCATAAGATTTGAATATCACATTCGTCGCGCCAAACGCACCTGAAACCGGGATCGGTACTTCACCACCCACTTGAAGACGTGCTTTGCCGCCGCTCTTGGCAGTCAGTTCGGGGGATGCTAATACACGAACATCACCGTTAGAAATACCCAGATTAAGACGTGATGTGATGGTGGTTGCCAAGCCAAGAAACAGACCGCCCTTAGCAGCACCATTCATTAAAAATTTGGGATTTGGATCAAGCAGATTGTCACCTTCTTTGCCTTGCGGAATAGTGCGATATATTCCGCTATTATGTGCAACACCAGTCCCCGCAAAAGTAGGCCCCTGAGATTGTTTGGCCCAATCTACGCCGATTTGCTCCATTAAAGAACGCTTCACTTCGATGAAATGCAGACGAAATAAGACCGAACGGGTGTACGGGCTACCTTGGTCAGGCTTGACGTTAAAAACCACGCCTGGAGTGTCTTTCAGTGCACTCCCCAATTGCTGCAATTCATCTTTATGTGCATAACCTGATAGCACTAATTCAGCTCCCAACTGTTGCACAGAAACATGTGGCAAACCAGAAATCAGAGCGTCAACCTTGGAACGAACATCGGCCAGATCTTTTGCTACCACTTGTACTCGATAAGAATGTACTACACGATCAGTCCACACCATAAGAGTAGTGACACCCACTTGCTCAGCAATGAGCAACAACTTGTCGTCAACGGTAGTAGTGCTCAAAATATCGCCTTTGCCTAGTGCCACCCGTAGCACCTTACCTTGCATCGGCAACATCTTGATTTCGCCTGAAGTGACGGTCAGTTGTATCGTTGCAAGATACTCAGGCGCGACAACGACAGGTGGCGCTTTTACCGCCGTTCTTCGAGTCGCTGAAACAATTTTATTGATCTGTGTAGTCGGCACCTGAGCGTCATCCCGTATGGCGATCGATGTTGGCTCAGCAGCATGAGCTATGGCGAACGTAGTAGCGCTAAGCAAAACGCAATAGAAAAAGTTTTTGTACATAGAAATTGATTTTAAGTGGTACATATTGTGATTTAGTTGTCGCTACGCGATTCGGAAGCAGCTTGATTAGCGGCAGATGAAATAATTCCCATGGCTTTTTTTATTTCTTCGATTCTAGTATCGCTACTCGGCCCCTTGTTAGGTAATGAAGGTACGAGTTTAGGCGTAAAACCGGCAAGTGCTGGTTGATTGGGTCTAGCCGGAAGTTGCGAGACTATTTTGTCGCCACGGCCACCAACAATAAATTCAATTCCCGCATCCCGACTTAACTTGCTTTTTGCCGACGGATTGATATCACCTGCGCGTACCGGCTTCAGTGCCAATGCGTCGCGGTCCTTATTTCCACGTAGTACGACACGGTAAGTGCCCATTTTTTGTCCAACCAATAAGCGTGCGGCCTCTTCCGGCTTTACAAGTAAGGTGATCGTATCAAAGCCTTTTTCTCTGGCACCCTCTACTTCTCCTGGCCTAGCCATTTTGGCAGTCTGATCGGGCGTAGCGCTGACATCTTGAAATTCCTTGCCAGTAGCTAATATCACCATGTCTTGCATAAACAGGCTGACTTGCTCTAAGGATTTTTCGTCCACTTCCTCACCCGGATTCGACGGTTTAGGCGCTTTAGAAAGCAGGAAGACATCTACGTGATGATTGGGACGTAAGGTCTGGGCGATAGAATTCAAATTATCAATATCGATAGTCATCGCGCGAGTACCCTGCGGCAGTATTGTCGACACGTCGTTGACCTCGGGCACCTGCAGATCAGTGAGACGCACTGGTCGCCCGCCCAATACCGGACGCGCCAATTTTTGCCCTATCATTGCGCTGAAATTTTCCGCCAGTAGCGTATCTGGATAGACCAGATCTTCTTCAATATTGCGAGATACAAAATTATTTTCGTTAAGAACCGTATTTACTCCCGCATTAATTTTTGGCACCACCACACTTACTTTAGGTGTTGCCTTTTTTTGGCTCTTTGCCGCCAATTCTTGCTTCATGGTTTCTTCACGTTGTTGCAGATAGTAATAGGCCAACCAAGCGACCCCACCCGCCAAAATCGCCGCAATTAACAGCAAGACGAGTGGACTACTGAGTTTTGCTGCGATTTTTGAATTATTTGCCATAGATACTTATTGATTAGAAAAAAGCCTCAGCTAGGAGGGAAGTGTGCTTGTATATATTTCAAGCACTTACAGATATTGCGTACGAAAATGCGCCGTAAAAACTCTTGATTGCATCCACTAACATCTTTATTGGCGACGGATCTCCGAGCGATATCAAAACCAGAATCACAACTGTAAGAGAAATGACGATCAGATATTCCGCCATAGCTTGGCCTTCACATTTAACTGGATCTCGTTTCATATTGCGTCAGAGATTGTCATCACAATCTGCGCCTCACGTTCTGGCCAAATAACAATCTCGATTTGCTTGCGACCACGTTGTGCTTTTACTGAGATCGAATTGATGACTTGTGCATTCATACTTCTCATCTCATGAGAACTGATTCCAGTCCATTTATTTTCGTTGAGTTGCAATGCGAAGAATTTATTCAACTCCTCCAATGACCAAGTCGATGTCATTGACATGGTCAGTCCCTCCCGACCATCGTCATCGCTCAATAAAGAAGAAGTAATTTTTGCATTGCCTGGGATAGACACCCCAAGCGACTGGGGTGTTATTGCGTTCAATGTACTAGGCTCACTCCGAGTCAGATAACCAAAAGCACCATTGCGCGTCATCAGTTGTAAGGTCACCATACATTTATCACTCAGTGCCGAAACAATTTCCCATCCCACCGCACTGTTACGCTTGACTTTAAAACCCTCTTCTTTCCAATTTTTTTCAGTACGATTTAGTATGGCATTCACGGCTTCATTCCCCGTGACTTGTGTAACTTCCATGAAGAGCCCATCCGTCGTCAAATTTCTTCCTACGGATGAACCTGTAAGCCCTCCAGGAATCTTCTTAGGGCAAGCATAAGCGCTCATATTAGAAATAAAAAAAAACACGAGAAATAAGGCAAAAATTTTCATATGCGAAAATAAAAAAGTGGAAAGGAAAAGGAAAAAATATTTATTCTAAATTTTCGAAATACAACTCAATAACTCACCGGCTTTTGTTGCCATACTCACGGTCTGTAGATCACCATAATGATCGATAAAAAGGTTTAATGTTCTGCCGTCCATCGCCTCAGACGCATACATCATCGTGTCATGTACGTTGCCAGAAAATGACGGGAGAACAACCGATTCAGATTTCAATCCCGTTAGTAAAGAATATATCTGGTCACCAAGCTTTGCTTCGCCTAGCTCCAATTGATATTGCAGATTTTTTCCATTACTACAAGAAAGCTCTCTACTTGAAGAACCCAAATATTTTGCTAACGCAGTATAAATACTCCTTGTCAGCAATTTGCCCGTCGCAGGAAGCGGCCCACAGAAAACTGAGGGAGAATCCTTCCCCTCTGCTTTGCCGCTCCCTCCCGTAGCGTCTGCTGAAAGTGAAAAACCAAGACCATCAGTAAATAAAATGCCAACGTTGGCGCTAAAAAATGCTGACCTTGGTCCTGAGCTGTCAAACTTTCGTCCAGCACCTAAGGTCATATTTAAACCTTGCATACTGCCACTTACTGTCTGGTACTTAAGCATGAAATCGGACGTCAGGCTCAATGTGGCATCGACTCTATTGCGCAGAGCAATATCTGAATAACAATCGCCGGTATATACACCCACGGCCAAAGACAATATCGCTGGACTAAAATCAACCACTGGTTTTGGAGGAATGGCAACGGCAGCCAATGGGGTTCCTGTGGCACCACTACCACCGCATCCACTCAAAAAAACAATTAAAAGCCCAGATATCACGTGATTCATTTTCATTCATAAACTCCAAATTAAATGTTGCTATAGATACTGCTAGATTCTCATTTCAAACGATCCGGTGGTACCTCGTCCACAGCAATTTTACCTACGTCTATTTTTCCTGCTGCGATTGGATCCCATATAAGAAGCCCTGTTTTTATTCCATTTAAGTACGTATTGAATAGTCCTTGGGCTGACGGAACAGACTCCGCCACCATGCTCTTTGTACCAACAGCACTATTGGCTGACCACGTATTGGACAAAATTGCGCTAGTGGACACAAAATCTAATCCGATCCACGGAAGATCCGGCCACAATCGCTTATAGGTACCACTAGTTTTTGCGACTTTGTTGAGGCTTACATGTTCCACTATCAAGGTATCTAATGGCACGGGTGGCAATATTGTGCCACTCATGTTTTTTGGAAGAATCGCTAAGGCCTTGGTCAAAAGGCCTAAGGCACCGACAGCGAGGTCTTTCTTTGGAATCTCATTGGTTGCACTCAACGTCAACTGAGCATAGTCAGATAAGTAAGTGTCACCAGACGGGTCATGCCACATAGGGTCTAAGCCATTGGCAAAAGTGCTTGCAGTCCTATCGGTGTTTTTGATGATGCTAATGGTTGAGGAGCGATCATTCAGAATACGGACCGCTATTTCATTACGAATTTCATTAGTTGATTTCTGATTTGGATTATTGTAAGTTTTAAAAAGCAGGCTGTTTCCTGTGCCGCCATCCTCATACCAAACCGTACGCTCCCATGCTGCGTAGCGTGCTGCCATATCAGTAGTGTGCTGCACGTCAGTTAGCTTACCAATCGCGCAGATAGCCAAAAAAAGTGGTACAAGACAAAACAGTGCTGCGACCAAAAATTCAACCATGGCTTGCCCTACCAAAAATTTCGCTCTCATAATTTGCGGATTCATTTTTATCCTTGGGTTACTTCATTTGATCAGCTAAGGACAGTCCACGCTCGATCTCAGTTCTATCGACCAAACGTGCTTGCCAGTATGGATTAAGCAAGTTGGCGAGCTCCGCTTTGCCGTCACCTCTTTTCCATCCACTGCGCGTAAAACTACTCAGGTCATCGAACTTAGATCGATAGAAATACGCTTGGGCGGATGACATAGTACGCATAGTATTGCTAGCTAATTTATCATTGAGCTTAATGATGCTAGATCCCGGTAAGAATTTTGATGCAGTTCTAATCGACGCGCTGGTTCGCTCCACTTCGATAGATATAGAAGCACTTCCACCATTTTCTTCCGGCGTCTGATCCTTTGGCTTACTCGTCAGCGGATTCGCCACATCACGGTAATAATTTTGTAAACCACCTCCAGAATCGAGGGTCGAACCCGGCCCCATCGAATAGCGTCGTACCAACCCTGGAGGAAGAAGCATTCCCCCGCCATAAAGACCAGTCAAAGCAGGATTATTTTTATACCCGAACGAGGTAGCATAATCACCACCCGCGCCTGCAACTGCCCCGCCTGACCCTCCGGGACTAAAACCTGAGTTGCCTATCGCATCAAAAATTGGTGTTCCGATAGTGACTTTTTTTGCCCCGACTATGTAATAGATCAAATAGGTACAAGACCAAGCGCCCCCACCCATTGTTGAATCAAGCGCCAACCATCTTTTTTTATTTTCACTTAAAAGAGTGCCTCCAGAATGTATAAATCCGAAAGACGTGCTTGACGTAATATAAGTGACAATGCCAATGGAACCACGCCAACAAATAGTCGGACTAACAGAACTACTCCAAGCGGCCGGAAGTGGGAGAATAGAAGCACGATTACGGGTAAAACTATCTGTAGAGTTGGCACTGACAACGACATCTGCAAATCGATCTGCCTCTTTAGATGTATCATTGGCGCTGTGTCGCTTCGTATAGCCATCCCAAGCTGCCAGCTTCACCGCTAAATTGCCAACAGCGAAGACACCACTCGACAACTTTGCCAGCGGATCATTTCGTTTAATAACTTCATCAGATACCGTCACCATATCCGCGAGTGTTGCAGCATGATGGGCTTCTTGTGCGGCCTCAAATGCATAAATCAGTTTATCCAGCGCTGCCACTGCAGGACCAGCTACGGGAGAAAAAGCTGCGTCTGCAATATCTATGGCAGGCGATTTTTTTTGAAACGTCCATAGCGGTTTTGACGTAGGAAAGGCCTCCCAGAAGCCAAGCCACTTACCATTCATTCTGTCATGTGTATCTTTTGCATCTTCAATAAACGACTTAAGACTAACGAGTTGGGCCACAGCGACCTGATTGGCTATCATCGCCCGGTTGGTATAGGCAGAAAAATTATGGTCACGTGCCTGCAATACACTTGCACTATAAGCGCCAGCGTCTGCTGCGTTTTGCAATTGGGTTTTGGTATTGGCCAGCATGCCACTATTAAACAGCAGCAGACCAACCAGGCCTGCCGCTGCTGTAAAGACTAGCGTAAAGACAAGAGCCTGGCCGCGCTGAGGATTGACTTGCCACATTTTGGCTGACACAGGTGCCTGCAAGCTCATATCTTTGATGTCCATAATTTGTCTTGACTCAACAATTACTAATGGTCATTGTCTGCGTTGTATTTACCCATACCCTTACTGTTGTCTCCGCGAGTAGCAGCCGAGGCGGCAGCCGACGCAGCAGCTCCAATCTCGGTCTTTGCGTCTACACCAGCAATTTCTTTTGCCATACCGGCAGTTTGGTTACGTATCGATTTACCAAACATACCGTAGACGCCAATGGCGGCAACCGCAATCATCGCCACAATGATGATGTATTCCATCATGCCTTGACCACACTGCTGTCTATTTGTTACTTGTTTTGAACTATTTTGCATTTACGACTCCTGTATTTAAAAAACAAAAAATGGGAAAATCCCCAACTCACAAAAAACGTGTCGGGCACACCACCACCCTAAAAACACGCCCTAAAACTACTGCTGCCACCTCGAATAGTTGGCATAGTTACACTGCGCCAAGCCGGTCTTCATTGGGTCATTCGCCCTGCCTGCATTAATGACATCTGTAACAAACTCAATATCAAGTTTTACCCGCCAGACCTGCACACTACAGAAGCATGGACTTGCCCCAGCCGAGTAGATCGCGATAGTCCGCCGATGTGATGTACTCGACCATGCCTTGCCCGCGTTGCAGCCTTGTATTAGTGCGAGAAAATTGCTTTTGAGAATATTTGGCGGAGAGTAATTTCATTTTTTAACCTATTCTTTTCATTTGCAAACTTAATATAAAAGCAAAAATACTTAGATGCGGACTATATACAATGATGTCTAAAAATCTACCCTATATTACAAACACTTACATCATTGCCAACAGGAATTTCTTGAAATGCCTGATCTCATTTCTTTATTTGGCGTTTTTATAGTTCGCGCTGTCCCGGGAAAATCCTGCATACAGATACGAACTTTTATCTGACTAATTACAAAACTCAGGCATCGGGTATTTTCTTCATTCCCACGCAGGCGCTAATACTTACTTACCCGCATCTTTCATTTCTTTTCTGCCCACTTAGAATTGAAGAATGCATAGCGACAGAAAATGACTTCACCGTCATGCCGCACTTGATGCGGCATCCAGAGTTCACCTTCTGGAGTGTCAATTCTGGATGCCGCATCATGTGCGGCATGACGACAAATAGGTG
>JANYFV010000519.1 GCA_025359635.1 Undibacterium sp.
AAATCCGCTGGCGCGCGCGATTCTGGAAAAAGCTGTGCTGTATATCGTTCCGAACATGAATCCAGATGGTTCTGTACGCGGCAATTTGCGTACCAATGCTGCCGGTGCCAATCTGAATCGTGAATGGATGACACCGTCATTGGAAACCAGCCCGGAAGTTTTCTACGTCAAGAATAAAATCCTTGAAACAGGTTGCGATTTATTCTTAGATATACATGGCGACGAGGCCTTGCCGTATGTGTTTGTTGCTGGCAGTGAAATGCTCGATGGTTTTAGTGAAAAACAGAAAGTCGAGCAACAAGCTTTTGTTGATAGCTTTGTCGCTGCTAGCCCGGATTTTCAGACGGAAGTAGGATATGAAGCCAGTAAATATAATGAAGACGTATTGAAGTTGGCATCTAAATTTATGGGGAATCACTTCAAATGCGTTTCTTTGACTTTGGAGTTGCCATTTAAGGATAACGATAATTTTCCGGATACCGAAGTGGGCTGGGATGGACAACGCAGTATGAAGTTAGGTGAGGCGATGTTGCAGCCTATTTTGACCTCTTTGAAAAACTAAATCGTAAAATGGGTATAGAGATAGAGCGCAAGTTTCTGGTCGTCGATGACGGCTGGAAACACCAGGTGGATGGCGTGTTTATGCGTCAGGGCTATATTTGTTCTGAGCCTGGGCGCATAGTGCGTGTACGCATAGAAGGCGAGCGCTCTATGCTTACCATCAAAGGAAAGACCGAAGGCATTTCTCGCGGTGAGTGGGAATATCCAATATCGCTAGAAGACGCACGGCAATTGCTCGACGTGTTGTGTGAGAAACCTTTGATTGAGAAAAACCGTTATCGGATTCCATTTGGTGGTTTTGTTTGGGAAGTCGATGAGTTTTTTGGTGATAATGCAGGTTTAATTGTGGCGGAAATCGAGTTGGAATCAGAGTCTCAATCTTTCGTCAAACCTGATTGGGTGGGGCAAGAAGTGAGCCAGGATAGCCGCTATGCCAATGCGAATTTGTTTAAGTATCCGTTTCAAAGTTGGCCCAAAATATAGAAATAAGCCCGAAGTAAAATCGTTCATTCATGAGAGTGATGATGGCTAAGCTGATATTTACCCAGCAACTCTGTCGCTTTACCGAAGTGCCTGAAGTCACGACTTCGGCAACTTTATTGCGCGAAGCCCTACAGGCCGCGTTCGTTTTAAATCCACGTTTAAGAGACTATGTTTTGGATGAGCAAGGTCATCTGCGTTTTCATGTAGTGATTTTCATTGATGGTAATCGCGTTCTTGACCGTGTGCAGCTAAATGATGCCTTGCAGGTCGATAGTACAATTCATGTATTGCAAGCACTTTCTGGAGGTTGATGATGAAAGCTATGGTCGCTACCCGCAAGGGTCTGTTTGAGCTGCTTAAAACCCCATCTGGCTGGCAGCTCGATCAAGTGAGTTTTCTCGGGGATCCGGTCAGTATGTGCCTTCATGATAAACGGGATGGCAGCATTTATGCCGCACTCAATCTCGGGCATTTCGGCGTTAAGCTGCACAGGCGGCCACGGGATAGTAGTGATTGGGTCGAGGTTGCGGTGCCAGCTTATCCACCGCAGGCAGAAGACAGGCAGGGCGATATTGAATGGAAGCTCAAGCTGATCTGGTCGCTGGAGTGCGGCGCTAGAAACGAGCCTGGTGTGTTGTGGGCAGGAACTTCACCAGGCGGTTTGTTTAAGTCACCCGATGGCGGTGAACACTGGGAATTGATAAGGTCTTTATGGGAGAAGCCAGAGCGTAAGGGTTGGTTTGGCGGCGGCTACGACGTACCGGGCATACATTCAATTTGCCTTGATCCGCGCAATAAGCAACATATGTTGCTAGGGATATCCTGCGGCGGCGCCTGGCAAACACACGATGCTGGAGCGACATGGAATTTGGCAGCGAAGGGCATGCGTGCTACCTATATGCCCCCCGAGTTGGCTGACGACCAAAATATCCAAGATCCTCACCTGATTACTCGTTGCCAGTGCGCGCCGGATGTGCTGTGGTGCCAGCACCATAACGGCATCTGGCGATCTACCGACAATGCCGCCAGCTGGCAGCAATTGACAACTCCAGAAGGTATGTCAGACTTTGGATTTGCGGTCGCAGCGCATCCGCGTGATCCAGATACTGCATGGTTTGTACCAGCCATGGCAGATCAAAAACGCATCCCGCAAGACGCCGCGCTTAGCGTTACCCGTACTCGTGATGGCGGTAAAACTTTTCAGTCTTTACATAGCGGTTTGCCGCAGCATGATTGCTATGATCTGATTTATCGTCATGGCCTGGCGGTGTCGGATGACGGGCAGTGTTTGCTAATGGCATCGACTACCGGCGGCTTGTGGTCCAGCGAAAACGCAGGCGATGAGTGGCAGAATATTTCTATGAACTTGCCACCGGTGTACGCAGTTAAGTTTTATTGAAGAATTTTTTTCAATACCGGCGCATTATCGATTCAGCGACACAGACTGGTTTGTCGCTGCCTTCGCGCTCGATAATCACTTCAAAAATCACTTGCGCGCCACCAGTAATATCCTCGACTTCAAGCAGCTTAAATCGTCCGCGCAGTTTGCTGCCGACCAGTACCGGGGCAGGGAAGCGCACTTTATTCAAGCCATAGTTCAGCCCCATTTTGACATCAGTCATTTTGATCGCATTCTCCATGAGCTTGGGCAGCAGCGATAAAGTAAGAAAGCCATGAGCGATAGGTCCGCCAAAAGGAGATTCTCGCTTGGCCCGCTCTACATCGACATGTACCCATTGATGATCACCGGTGGCCTCGGCAAAAGTATTCACGCGTTCCTGCGATATTTCTATCCAACCAGAGACGGCAATTTCTTGTCCGATTAATGACTTGAGTTCTTCCAGTGTTTTAATTTCACGCATGCTGTTTTCTATTCTTGTGGACGGCGGCCAAACATACCCATACCTTGAATGGTACAGACCAATTTCCCCTCTTGATTGGTGGCGCGCCACATGGTGATGAGTACGCCGCGATCTGGTTTGGAGGTGGAAGGGCGGCTGTCTAATGTTTCTGCCGTAACAGTCAGGATGTCGCCAGGCCGTACCGGCAGTATCCAGCGGATTTCGTCGACCCCTGGTGATCCCATGCTGGACGAGTTTTTCAGAAAGCCATCGACCACCATGCGCATGATCATGCTACAAGTGTGCCAGCCACTGGCGATCACGCCGCCGAAGATGGAGTCTGTGGCAGTCTCTTTATCGACATGAAATGATTGCGGGTCAAATTGGGTAGCGAAGCTGATGATTTCCTCTTCGCTGACTGCGCGCGTACCTAGCTCAATCACTTTGCCTGGAATGAAATCTTCGAAATACCAATGGTCAGTTTTCGCTGTCATGTAAAAAATCGCTTTCTGTATTGAGGTTGTTGAGAAGTTTAAGCGGCGGACTTGAAACCAGGCTGCGCCACAAAGCGCGCCAGATGATGATCGGTGTCGCCTAATGTCAGTTCTAGCATAGTCAGGCGCTTGAACATATGTGCCGCAAGTAGCTCATCGGTGACACCCATTCCTCCGTGCAATTGCACCGCGGTTTGGCCGATAAAACGCGCCGCTTGCCCAACGCGCGCCTTTGCAGCCGAGACAGTACGGCGACGCTCTTCAACATCAGTAGACGCCACTTTAACTGCCGCTAAGGTCGCCATCGACCTGGCTTGTTCCATCTCCATATATATTTCTGCCATACGGTGTTGTAGTGCTTGGAATTTGCCGATAGGTACGCCGAATTGCTGACGGGTTTTTAAATATTCTAAGGTGGCGGCGAAGATCGCTTCCATCACGCCTATCGCTTCAGCACAAAGCAGAGTGATACCGTAGTCGGATGCTGCGTCCAATATTTCCCAGCCGCTCGCTGCATCCCCAAGCAAGCTTGATGAAGATACTTGCACTTGATGGAGAGTGATGTCGGCGGCACGGAAACCATCGATGGTGCGGTAGTCACGACGGCTTACGCCAGCGGCGTTGACATCCACGATAAACAGGCTGATACCGTCAGTGTTGCGTTGCGTGCCGCTGCTGCGTGCCGAGACGATGAGCTTGTCAGCTTGCGCGCCATGCAATACGACGGTCTTCACGCCATTCAATAAATAACCTTCTACATTTTTGCTAGCCTGTGTCGCAATATCAAACAGGTCGTGACGCGATTGTTTTTCTGCCAGCGCACAGGCAAGTTTTAATTCGCCAGTGGCAACCTGTTCCAATAACGCTTCGCTGCCGCCAGCCAGTTTCAAGAATTCTGCACCCATCACCGTAGTGAAATACGGCTCGATAACCAAGCCGCGCCCCAGCTCTTGCATCACTACCAGCATGTCGATTGCGTTACCGTTGAAGCCGCCTTGTTCTTCCGGAATTGGCAAAGCCATAGCGCCGAGTTCTGTCAATGCCGACCATGCAGCGTCTGAAATGCCGTTGCTAGATTTGATGATGTTTTTGCGCTGCTCGAAGCTATAGTCTTTTTCTACCCAACGACGCATCGCATCAGCAAACTGGGTTTGTTCCTGGCTTAAATTGAAATCCATTCTTATCTCCGCAATGTGCTTATAGTTATACTTACAAACCCAAAATCATTTGGGTAATGATATTTTTTTGTATCTCATTTGACCCACCGTAGATCGAGGTTTTTCGATAATTAAAATAGTAAGACGCGAGTGGCGCAGCGTCATCGTCATCCATCACACTGTGTTCAGTTTCGCCTTCCATAAACGCGATATCAAAGGGTAAACTGTATGGGCCTACCGCTTCCACCATAAGCTCTGTTAGTCTTTGCTGGATTTCCGTTCCTTTTATTTTTAACAGAGACGCTTCCGGACCAGGGCGTCCGCTATCTTGTGAAATAACGCGCAATACAGTGATTTCCAACGCCATTAATTCAATCTCAAGACTCGCTATTTTTGCTGCGTAAACCGGGTCATCAATGAGTGGCTTGCCATTCTTAAAATGCCGGGTTGCGATTTTTTTCAGGAAGAGCAATTCGCGCTTGGCTTGGCCAACCGCTGCGATATTGGTACGTTCATGGCCGAGCAAATACTTGGCGTAAGTCCAGCCTTTATTTTCTTCGCCAATCAGGTTTTGTACCGGGACTTTAACGTTATCAAAGAACACTTCATTCACTTCGTGATCCTCATCGAGCATGATGATAGGGCGCACGGTAATACCTGGCGTTTTCATGTCGATTAACAGGAAAGAAATACCTTCTTGCTTACGTACTGAGGTATCGGTACGGACCAGGCAGAAAATCATATCGGCGTGCTGTGCTAACGTGGTCCAGGTTTTTTGACCGTTGACGATGTAGTCGTCACCAACGCGTTCAGCACGGGTTTTAAGTGAGGCGAGATCTGAGCCAGAACCGGGTTCAGAATACCCTTGGCACCACCAGTCATCGCAATTTAAAATGCGCGGCAAGTAGTAATCTTTTTGTGCCTGATTGCCAAATGCCATGATGACAGGTGCCACCATCATCACGCCAAACGGCATGATGCGTGGAGTGCCCGCGGTAGCACATTCTTCTTCAAAAATGTGCCGTTGGGTAGGTGTCCAACCGGTGCCACCATATTCTTCTGGCCAGCCTGTTGCAACCCATCCCTGTTTAGCCAGAATCTTGTGCCAGCGCACAAAGTCATCCTTAGACAAACGTTTGTGATTAAGTACCTT
>JANYFV010000520.1 GCA_025359635.1 Undibacterium sp.
TTACATAGAGAATTTTTCTAAATTGATGTTGGTATTGCGCCACAAAAGAGATGATTAAATCGTTTCATGTTGCGATGCGGCATAAGAAAAATAACGGTTATTGCAAACGTTTGTAATAAATTTCAAATAAACCGTAATTTCATTCTTTTTCTTTCTGGGTTTCATATTTCGAAGAAACCCAACGACCATTTTTGTATACCTGCATCAGCTTGACATACTACTAGCGCGGCACATCAATTGCGTCTGAAGCAAGCGTGGCTGAGTCGGCCTTTGCTCGGCTAGGCTGAGCAAGGCTTCGACCAGCGCCTGGCCTGCTGCGGCAATCGGCTGACGTATGGTGGTGAGAGATGGATGAAAGTAACGGGCAAGTTCAATATCATCGTAACCGACCACGGCAATGTCATCTGGCACACGATATTGTTTGTCACGCAGGGTATTGATGGCGGTCATCGCGATCAGATCGCTGCAGGCAAACAAGCTATCGAAAGGAATGGCGCGACGGCATAATTCTTCCACTGCAAGGCGACCGCCTTCTTCGATAAACGACGCAGGGATCACTAAATTATCGTTGAGTTCGATGGCATATTGTTTTAGGGCTTTGGCATAACCTTCATAGCGATGCGCCACTTCAGGCAATTGGATATCGCCAAAAAAAGCGATGTGTTTGCGGCCAGATTTGATCAGGTGCTCAGTCGCCAGAAAACCGCCGGTGACATTGTCGCTACCCACGGTCACATACAATTGTTGTGGCAACTGTGCGCCCCATACGACGATGGGGACATGGCGCGCTGCCAGTTGATTGAGTTGATCATGATGGCGCCACTGGCCTATCAAGATCACGCCGAGCACGCGGCCGGTATCGTAAATTTGCGCGGCAGAATCAAGCTGCTCTGCATCTACCCGCGACAGCAGCATATCAAAACCTCGGTCGGTCAATGCATCGGCAAGGCTACCGAGCATGCTCAAAAAAAACGGATCGGATAAATGCTGACGGGTCGCGACATCGTAAGGCACGACCACCGCAACGGTGCGGTTTTGCTTCAGGCGTAAATTTTGCGCGCCGACATTGATGGTGTAATTCAGCGAGCGCGCCAGCTCCTCTATTCTGGTGCGGGTTTCATCATTGACCAAGGGACTGCGACTGAGTGCGCGCGACACGGTAGAGGTGGAGACTCCCGCCAGGCGGGCAATATCTGCCATTTGCAAGCGCCGCTGGTCGGCTGTGCTTGTGCTAGATTTGCTGCTAACTTGCGCTGGTATTTTTTTCATTATTTTTTTGAAATTTCGCCGATGATCATTGCGCTGGTGGCGAGTTCAAAAATGCTTTCGCCGGCAGAGCCTGCGTATTATAAAACCCATTCTGGTTTTGAGGCGATTTTGAGGAGTATTCCTTAAGGAAGTGCGAAGGAGGCGCGGATTTATTCGAATTCGTCATCCTCGCGAAAGCGGTGATCCGGTTCTCAAGCTATTCGCGAGCTGAGATAGTTTCGTGCTTTGCGCGAAGTATCTTGAAAACTGGATCACCGATTAATTCATTCGGGGATGACGATTAAATCCGCGTTTACTTAGGCATTGATCGTGAGCGCATCGCTTCACCCATCATCACCAATACTGGGCCTTCACAGGCGGGTAAGCCCAGCGCCAGTTCCGCGAGTGTCATATGTTGCCAAGCCTCATTGGGACGGCTGCAGTTTTCGATTACAACTATCGGGAGCGTGGTTGGATGACCGGCTGCAAGCATACGCTGTGCCGTGAGAATGGCTTCTTTGCCGCCCATGTACTGCACCAAGGTATCGCAATCAGGCAAACGGGTTTCTGTATCTTCACCGGGCGCGGTGCTGGAGGTGAACAGCGCCACGCTGCGCGCTATACCACGTTTGGTGAGCGGTTGGCGTACGCTGGCGGCTGCAGCTAAAGCTGTGGTGATGCCCGGTACTATTTCAAAGGGAATGCCGGCCTGTTCCAATGCACACATCTCTTCATCGGCGCGGCCGAACAGCATAGGGTCGCCGCCTTTCAGCCTGACCACTAGAGTATATTTTTGCGCGGATGCTACGATCTGTTGGTTGATGTGATCCTGGCTGGCAGAGCGCTGGCCGCTGCGTTTTCCTACCGAGATTTTGATCGCTTGCGGACACAATTCCAACATCTCTGCTGTAACCAGTGCATCGTGCAAGACAACTTCTGCAAGTGCCAGCAGACGTGCGCCGCGTACTGTGATTAGATCTGCGGCACCAGGCCCGGCACCGATCAAATACACGGTGCCAGGTAGTGTTGGTGACACAGGATCAGCCAAGACG
>JANYFV010000544.1 GCA_025359635.1 Undibacterium sp.
GCGCTCTGGTCACTGGAAAAAACTAATCTGTATCGCGTCCAAACCAGCATCCAGCAGAGTGGAAAAACGCTGGATGAAGTTTCTCTGAATACCGGTTTTCGCAGTATCCGTTTCGATGCGCAGCAAGGATTTTTTCTCAATGATAAACACATCAAGCTGCAAGGCGTGTGTGTCCATCAGGATCATGCCGGGGTTGGCGTTGCGGTACCTGATGCGATCTGGGAATATCGTCTGCGCCGCTTAAAAGAACTGGGCGTGAATGCCATCCGTTTCTCGCACAATGCGCCGGCCGCAGAGGTGCTCGATATGGTTGACCGTATGGGTTTTCTAGTGATGGATGAGAACCGCAATTTCAATCCTTCGCCCGATTACCTGAAACAATTGGAGTGGATGGTCAGGCGTGACCGGCATCATCCTGGCATTATCCTGTGGTCGGTATTTAATGAAGAGCCGGTGCAAGATTCTGAAGTCGGTTATGAAATGGTGCGCCGTATGTCGACTGCAGTGAAGGCGCTGGACGACACGCGCCCTGTCACTGCCGCGATGAACGGTGGCTTCTTCAGCCCATTAAATGTCTCGCATGCGGTGGATGTTGTGGGCGCCAATTATCAGGTGCCCGATTACGATCGCTACCATCAGGCCTATCCCAAAAAGCCCTTCACCAGTTCGGAAGACACTTCAGCTTTCATGACGCGCGGCGAGTTCAATACCGATGTGAGTAAAAACCTGATCGCCAGCTACGACGACGATTTTGCACAATGGGGTAATAGCCACCGCGATGCCTGGCAAGCTATTGCTACGCGCCCGTATGTCGCTGGTGGCTTTGTCTGGACCGGCTTCGATTACCGTGGCGAACCTACGCCCAACGAATGGCCGTCGGTTAGTTCATTCTTTGGCATCATGGACTTGAATGGTTTTGCCAAAACTGCCTACTATCTGCATCAAGTGCAATGGATTAAAGACAGGCCTTTGATACATCTGGCACCACATTGGAACTGGCCGGGCAAAGAAGGCAAAGAGATTCGTGTCATGCTGATGGCGAACGTTGAAAGCGCAAAACTGCTATTGAATGGCCGCGAAATTGGCGAGCAAAAAATCGACCCGTATCGCATGAATTATTTCAAAGTGGCGTACCAACCCGGCAAGCTGGAAGCCATTGGTTACAACAAGGGTAAGGAAGTCATACGCACCAGTGTTGAGACTACAGGGCCGGCCGTCGCCATCGAGCTAGTGCCAGATCGCGCCAATCTGGCCGGTGATGGCAGGGATGCCATGCCTGTCACGGTGCGCGTAGTCGATGCGTTGGGACGGCCAGTGCCGGTGGATGATACTGCCGTCACTTTCGACGTCAGCGGAGCAGGACGATCGATCGGACACGGCAACGGTAACCCGAATTCGCACGAGGATGAAAAAGGCAAAACCCGCCAACTCTTTAACGGCCTGGCGCAGCTCATCGTGCAAAGTGATTTTGCCAGCCAGGGCGAGTTGCGCATCAGCGCCACAGCACCCGGCCTGAAAGCTGCCAACGTGGTGATACCGGTCAAGGCAGTAGTCGCGGTACCGTACGTGGCCGATGCCGGCGTGCCGAACAACGCGCTGCAAAATTGGCGCATCTCGCCTGCTAGTGCGCAACGCCCCGACCCGAATCAGCTGGTCACCGCCAGCGAAATGAACCTTTGGGGCTGGGGCCAGCCAACTGCAGCCAAAGACAGCGCGGATAAGAGTCTGGTATTTCATTTATTTCGTACCAGTTTTACCCCACGTAAAGACCTGGCGAACGGCAATGGCCAACTGCACTTTCCGGGCATTAGCGGCAAAGCTGAAGTCTGGCTAGACGGTAAATTGATCGGTAAAAAAGAGGCGTTCGCGACTAGTGAATTGGTCTTGGCTTTACCCGCCGGTGAGGGTATGCGTCAAATCAATGTGATCATTGAAAATGAGGCGGGGCAGCGTGCAGGCTTGGATGGCAATGTGATGATTAGGCAAAAAAAATAAGTGATCGTGATGTAATTGACAGTTAGTTCCACGTGTAGCTCAGGGCAATCGCATGAAGAAAATCACTAGAGAAATTCTTGAAAAAACATGAAAACCCCAACAAATCCTCGCCGCAGAGGCGCAGAGAGCGCAGAGAAAGACTTGATTTTTGCCTTTCTCTG
>JANYFV010000551.1 GCA_025359635.1 Undibacterium sp.
CCCATGAAATAGCCCATTTTATTCGCGGGTAAAGACCCGGCCAAAATTGCGTAAGGCATGGTCAAGACACTCGCCCACGCAATGCCGACGCCGACCATCGGCAGCAACATCATCATTTTTGAAGTAATCAAAAACATACTGCCCAAGCTCACACCACCAATGATCAGACATAGCATGTGGACAAATTTACGGCTAGTAACTCGCGCAATCACGGGTAAAAGAAACGCTGCCAAAGCAGATACACCGCCATACACAGAAAACATGATGCCAACCCAATTGCCACCTTCTTGATAAGCCGCAGATTGGGCGTCAGAAGTATTGAATACCAGTGCGCCTATCGATGGTGTTGTATAGACCCACATTGCAAAAAAAGCGACCCAGCTAAAAAATTGTACGAGTGCCAGTTGCATCATAGTTTTAGGCATCTTGGCAAAACCGCTCAAAATTTCTACTACGGCTTTTCCGAAACCTTGATTATTTTTACGCTCTTGTTTAAATTGTTCCAGGTCTGCTGGCGGTATCTCTTTAGTAGTAAAAACTGTCCACGCAACCGATGCGGCAAATACGGTACCGCCGATATAAAAAGCGTAACGCACAGTATCCGGGATAGCGCCGTTAACTGGAATATTACTTACTCCAAGATAATCAGTGAGCACGGTAGGCAACAGACCTGCAATCACACCGCCACAACCGATCAGGAAAGTTTGCATCGCATAGCCGGCAGTGTGTTGCTCAGTATTGAGTTTGTCGCCAACGAAGGCGCGAAACGGCTCCATCGAAATATTGATGGCAGAGTCCATCATCCATAACACGGCAACAGCCATCCACAACATGGTCGAATTAGGCAATAGAAACATCGCAAGGGCAGCGAGCATTGCGCCAACAAAGAAAAACGGGCGCCGACGCCCCCAAGTTTCATGCCACGTATTATCGCTAAGGTAGCCAATAATCGGCTGCACTAACATGCCAGTAATAGGTGCAGCCAGCCAAAGAAACGACAGATCGCCCATCTCTGCACCGAGTGTCGAAAAGATCCGGCTGGTATTCGCATTTTGCAAAGTAAAACCAAATTGAATACCGAAAAATCCAAAACTCATATTCCAAAGCTGCCAAAAAGACAGGGTTGGTTTTGCTGTAGAAATGTGCATGTTATGCGTCTCCGATCTATATTTTATTGTCAACGTCGTTACCCTGAAAGTGCAAGCCACCCCCTATGTTCGTCATTCCCGCGTAGGCGGGAATCCAGAGCTATCTCGTGCGAAGCACGCCAATATTGACGCTGCGCGTGATGAACAAACTGGTTTCCCGCCTGCGCGGGAATGACGTTAATGGACTTACTGAGTTTAGTTTTCAATCAGGTTCAAAAACGACTATTGAGCGATACTACCACAGCACAATGTACCAAAACTACATAATTCATAGCGCTTTGAGAAAAAAATTTATCGATTAATATTTTGTCGTTTTATTTCACAAATCACTGTAGTATTTTATATAATTTTTGGCATACGCCACATTGAATTTCTTTATTCAAATTCAATTTGGTTAATTTTTGATGCTTATTTTTATCCACCCTTCTATGTAACATTAATACATATTATCTATTCAACAAAATTTAAATGACGGGATTGGCCGCGCTTTCACAAAAAAACTGCCATGAATAACCCGGCATCCGTACCAAGCTAATATTTTTCTGCACCATTGCGGCGTTAAATCACTCTGCATTTGTTAGTGCTGCTACAAGCTGCACACCAGCGCCATTTGGCCAGAGTGAATTATTCTTACGCGGCACGATGTCCAATTGGGTCGCCGCAGAAGAATACGAATTTACTTATCAATGCAACGCTTACTATTTAAATGTAAAGCTCGATGGCAAACATGAATTTAAAATTGCCGAAGAGAGTTGGCGCGATACCGAAGCCATCGCTGAGCAAAATTTCTTACGGTACGCGGCGCTCAATTCTATGAGACGGCTCCGCAGGGAATGGGGGCAGGTTTTTAATGGGCTTATCAAGAAAGCGGTGCTACGCATGAGAATCGCTACTGGATTCCCGCCTGCGCGGGAATGACGGAAATAATTATTGTCTGAGCCCTGTAAAAACCAGCGCGGATGAACTACATCTTTCGCAATACGATTTTGGAGTATGCCGCCGGCGGCAAGGCGAACGTCTTGCATTACAACATCGAGTTAATGCGCGAAGCCTATCCGCCGCAAAGCTTCTACGCGATGATGCATTTACGATCTAGCCACGATCAACCGCGCGCTACATTATTTTGGTATTGATTGACGAGCATGTGATTGTGCTGGCACGGCAATTGGGAAAAACCTGGGCGATTACTGCGACCAATAACGATCAACTTGCGCACACAGTGACCATCAAAATTCCTGAGGGTGCGGCTCATGCAAATTTTTTTGATGCGTTGACTGGAAAAACAATTTCAACCTACAGCAATACATTAACCATGGAGATACCTGCCCTGTTTGGGCGGGCACTTATCAGCAGATAAACCACTTTTAGCTTATTTACTGCAGCGATATTCGAGTCAGAGCGAGCGCAATACAGCATGATAAAACAAAGATAGGCGCTGATCCAAAGAAGCACGAATTTCCTCTTTGGTCTGAGTATGTTTTTGTTCAAGTAAGTACATAGTGAAAATATCACCCAAGATCGTACTGATCAAATGGATAGGCAACAAATCGAAAGGAATGTTTTCTCGTAGTTGCGTACGTATATCAGGTCGGGCAAAAAAACGTGTCAAGACTTCGCGCGTTTGCGCTGGCCCGGTATCAAAAAAAGTACGTGCCAGCTCTGGACTGGTCTTAGTTTCCGCGATGACCATACGCTGCAGACTCAGCGAAGCAGGTGCCGTCACCAAAGATAAGAAACGCATGCCGAAATCGCTCAGGATCTGCGGTATTGGCCGCGTGTCAGTCTCCATCTCTCCGATATTAGAAAAAAAGTGGGCGCGGCCATTATTTAATACGGCACCGAACAAGCCCACTTTGCCGCCAAATTTCACGTAAATGGTACGCACTGCCACGTGGGCTTCGCGCGCGATCATTTCTAAGCTGACATTCGCATAGCCTTTTTCAATAAATAAAGCCGCCGCCGTAGCAACCAGGTTTTGCATACGAGATTCAAGATCTGCCGCCCGCGGCCGCCCCGCTGCTTTGCCGCACGGAAGGTCGTAGCATTCTACGAAAGCTTCATCTGTGTCGGCGCCAGCACCTGGATTCGGCAGCTCTGAAAAGTTATCTGTTTCACTATGTTGCATATTTTTATCTCGCCATTTAATGCTATTCAATAACAGAACTGTAGTGCAAATTAAAATGAAATGCAATCGTTTCATTTCTTGACATACGATTTAATTTGGCGAATAATGCGCCTAACTCATTTCATTTCGGAGAGAAATCTTGCTAAATACTCAAAATACCAACGCCACAAGAACACTCGAAGTCATTTCTTCTGAAATTGAAACTAGCGAGAACAAAGCCGCGCCAAATTACCGCGTATTAGCGATTGTGGGCCTGATCGCCCTGATCGCAATTGGTTTAATCGGGCGTATGTGGTGGCGCAGCCAAAATCTGGTGGAAACTGATAATGCTTTTATCGCTGGCCATGTCCATCCGCTATCAGCGCGCATTGCGGGCGTGGTGACCAAGGTGTTGGTCGAAGACAACCAGATTGTGCGCGAGGGTGACGTGATTGCAGAACTCGATCCAGCTGACCAGCGTGCCAAAGTCGAACAGATAGAAGCGCAAATTGCCAGCGCCGCACAACAGGTTTTGCAAGCCGATGCGCAAGTTGCGCAAGTGCGGGCACAAGCGAGTGCAACGCAAGCGCAAGTCGGACAATCGGAAGCACAACTGCAACGCGCCAAACAAGATGCAGATCGCTACAGCCAACTCTACAATACACAAATGAAAGCGGTCTCCAAAGCCGAACTCGATAGCGCGAATACCACGCGCGCGGCAGCACAAGCCGATCTCAGCGCACGTCATGATGCAGTACTCGCTGCACAGGCACAAATTATCGTAGCGACTTCAGCGCGTGACGTGATCAAGGCACAGATTAAAGTCTTGCAGGTGCAACTCAAGGACGCGAATCAGCAATTGGTATATAACCGTATTCTGGCACCGGTCGCGGGGCGACTTGGCAAACGTAATGTTGAAGTCGGTACGCGAGTACAAGCTGGCCAACAGCTCGGTGCGATTGTTGAAGACAATGTCTGGATTGTGGCCAATTTTAAAGAAACTCAGTTGGCGGAATTGCGTCAGGGTCAAGAAGTTAAAGTAGTCATCGATGCCATGTCAAGTCAGCCGCTCGTTGGCAAACTCGATAGTTTTTCGCCAGCCTCTGGCGCGCAATTTGCGCTCTTGCCAGCAGATAATGCTACCGGCAATTTCACAAAAATTGTCCAGCGCGTGCCGGTAAAAATCATGTTGCGTGACGAAGACATTAAACAATACGCGGGCCGCCTGGTGCCAGGGATGTCGGCTCTGGCGGAAGTGCATTTACACCAGTCGGATGCTGGCAAAACCAGCGCTGCAAAATAAGCTAAGGAAACGCGGATTTAATCGTCATCCCCGAATGCTTTAGTCGGGGATCCAGATTTCAAGCTACTTCGTGCGAAGCACGACTAATATGTCACTTCGCGAACAAGTTGAAAACTGGGTCCCCGCATTCGCGAGGACGACGGAATCGAATAAATCACTGCTTTCCTATATACCTAAGGTTCCGCATGACTAGCAAGCTTTTACATCTACCAGAAACCATCAGCGAACATGTGAGTTTGCGCACATGGATAGCGTTTGCTGCCGGTATGTTAGGCGCATTTATGGCGGTACTCGATATCGTCATTACCAACGCCTCGCTACGCGATATTCTGGGCACGCTTTCTGCGACGCAAGAAGAAGGCTCCTGGATTTCGACCGCTTATCTGGTGGCTGAAATCATCGTCATACCGATGACGGCGCTGTTGTCGCGCGTGTTTGGCATGCGCGCCTACATGGTTGGCACCACTGCCTTATTCGTTTTATTTTCCACGCTGTGTGGCGCGGCATGGAACCTGCCTAGCATGGTGGTATTTCGCGTACTACAAGGCTTTACTGGCGGTGCCTTGATACCGATGGCATTGACTCTGGTGATGACCAAATTACCCGCATCGAAACGGGCCATAGGTATGGCAATTTTTGGTCTAACAGCTACCCTCGCACCTACCATGGGGCCGACCGTCGGTGGCTATCTGAGCGAGCTGTATGGTTGGCCTTCGATTTTTTACATCAATTGGGTACCAGGTGTGCTACTCATCAGCGGCATCTTGTACGGCATGGAGCGCGAACCGGTCAACCTCAAACAATTGTTTCATGCCGATTGGATAGGCATAGGTTTCATGGCGCTAGGTTTAGGTTCACTGACAATTTTTTTGGAAGAGGGAAATTCCAAGGATTGGTTTGACTCGAATTTCATCATTACTTTTGCCGCATTGGCGCTATTGGGCATACTTGGCTGGGTCGCCACTAGCGTAACGCGCGATGAGCCTTTCGTTAATCTCAGACTATATGGCGAACGCAATTTTCTGGTCGCCACAGTACTCTCTGCAATCACCGGCATGGCCCTATATGGATCGTCATTTTTGCTGCCATTATTTCTCGGACAAATCGCCAATTTCACACCGATGCAAATCGGCCAGGTGATCATGTGGGCCGGCCTCCCGCAAATGATGGTGATGCCTTTTGCAGCAATACTTTCGTCTAAAGTCGACAATCGCATCCTGTGCTCGTTCGGTCTTGGTCTGTTCGGCATTTCATGTTTAATGAACGCCAACATGGATGCCACTACCGGTTACGATCAATTGCTAGTATCACAAATCGTGCGCGCAATTGGCCAACCATTCATCATGCTGACATTATCAAATTTTGCCATGCAAGGCATCGCTCCACGCGATATGGCTTCGGCTTCCAGCCTGTTTAACATGACACGTAATTTAGGTGGCTCTATCGGCATCGCCTTGCTCGCTACCACACTGACGAATCGAGAACATTTTCATTCGGCACGGCTGGGTGAAGCGATATCCTCATATGCAGCACCAACCCAGCTACGCTTAGATCAACTGACGCAGTCGTTTATTTCGCACGGCGTTGATCCGGTGGTGGCCGCCAACCAGGCGCTATTTTCTATCGACCGCCTGGTGCGGCGCGAATCTTACATCATGGCCTACAACGATGGCTTCTGGATTATGGGCGTTGCCCTGATCTCGTGCATCGCTGCGCTTTGGTTTGCGAATAAAGTCAAAGCACCTTCCGGCCCCGGTGCCGGTGCACATTGAACACCGATTTTACATTGAGGTATTGTATGTTGAGACCAGTAATTTTAAGCGCCGTGTTGGCGACATTAAGTGGATGCGTTAGCGTAGGTTCCGAGTTTAAGGCACCACAGAATAATCCTGGCGCTACCTACCTGCATGCCAGCAAAGTAGATAAGGCAAACCCGGCACGCCTGCCTACACAATGGTGGACAGTCTTTGGCGATGCCACTCTTGATGCGCTGGAACAACGCGCCCGGTTAAATAACCCGGGCCTGAAGGCCAGCGCGCAACGCCTGCTACAGGCCGAAGCACAATTGGGTAGTTTAAGTGCTGCACAATTCCCTAACGTCAGCGTCGGCACATCGATAGGCAATTCACATACTTCGCGCAATACCTCGCAAGGGATCGCGTTTGGCCGTCACACTATCGACGGCAATAATTACTCGCTGGGTGCAGCCATGTCTTACGAGATTGATCTCTGGGGTCGCGTCAAACATATCGTCGAAGCTGCCGATGCACAAGCACTGGTGGCACAAGACGATCACGATGGTGTGCAGCTTTTGCTATCGACACAGGTAGCGACAACGTATTGGCAACTGCGCGGTATGGATGCCGAAATGTCGATTCTCAATCGCGCACTGGCAACGCGACTGGAAGCGGAACAACTGATACAAGCGCGATTAGATGGCGGTCTGTCGAACGAGCTTGATGTCTCTCGCGCACGTATGGCACGCGCCGATGCGCAAGCTGATTATCACGAAGTACAGCGCCAACGCAATCTACTCCAACACAGCCTGGCAACACTGATCGGCGCGTCTCCTTCGGCAGCAGTCATCACAGCATCAGAACAACAAGACAGCTTGCCAGAAGCTCCGGCAATTCCGGTAGGTTTACCGGCAACTCTGTTGTCGCAGCGCCCAGATTTAGCGGCCAGCGTCGCCACTTTACGTGCCGCAAATGCTCAAGTTGGCGTAGCAGAAGGTGCGTTCTATCCAGCACTCTCGTTGACGGGAAACTTCGGTTATGCCTCCGAAAATTTGCGTGAATTGACACAAGCTGGCTCGCGTCAATTTTCAATCGGCCCATTCGCTTTATCCTTACCGATTTTTGATGGCGGGCGGAATAAAGCCAACCTCAAGCAGGCCAAAGCACGCTACGAAGAAGCCGTCGCCAACCACGAAGGAAAACTCTTGAACGCGCTGCGTGAAGTGGACGATGCGCTATCTGATTCACAGCAACGTCAGTACCAAGGCGAGGCACAAGCACAATCCCAGCAAGCGGCAGCGCGCGCCTATCTGGTGGCGCAGGCGCGCTACGAACGTGGCATATCCAACTACCTCGATGTCATCGATGCACAACGTAGCGCGCTCTCAGCTGACCGGACTGCAATACAGATCAAGACGCAAAAATTACTGGCGAGTGTTGCAGTCGCACGATCTTTGGGGGCGGGTTGGGAAACTCGCCCGGCTGTAGCTACTGTGCGGTAAAAATAGAACATGTTCGAGTCATAAAGAAATGCCCGCATTTAGCGGGCATTTCTTTATCAATAACATTAGCCAGGCTATGCTGCTTTTGTCGTGCAGGAAAAAAAGCCGTTAATGGTAAGCCGCCCTACCCGCAGATCTGCGTTGAGTTTTTTTTCATCTGCAATATCGGCGGTATGGAAATTATTACCATCATAAAAAACAATACGGTTCCACTTCGCCGCCACTGATCCAATTTGTTCAAAATACGCATTGGAACCAGACATATATTTTTGTTCAACACCATATTTTTCTGCAAAACTTTGCGCTGACATATGCAATGAATCGTGGATCAATTCCGCAGTTTCATCTGCTGATTTTTTGGGTGCATAAAAACTGGTGCCACCTAAGCCAGCATCCTTAAACAGATATAAGACAGAGGCCGCTTTCATCATTCCTTCCGGCCCACCTACATCACGATGACACAGGCAATGGGCTGGGCGCAACTGGTCAGACTGTAATGTCATCATTGAAAACCGCGAGATGGTCTGCACCAACCGACGAGCTCTCAGCCGACTGCGAATATGCTGCAAAAAAAACTCGGCGACAGCTTCATTAATTTCTGCCGACATGTGTAACTCAACACCGGGATATGCGGGGAACTTGCCAGCACCTGCAAGGCAAAAATCATTCTCCTGCTCAACTGCGACCTTGAACCACAAGTCTGGATCAGTGAGTGCATCGTCAATAACAAAGCACGACTCGCCATTAGCCAATCGTATGGTGTGAATTTGTGGATTCGGATTAAAAATGGCACAACCTTTTTTCAGCAAAAAAAATGACAAGCTATGCACAACCTACATAGCAATTTATGCAGGATCAGCTCAATAAATTTGATACACAGTATTCAAGTGTTGAGGCATTAAATTAAACGACAAAGACAGGCGATCCGGCGTCTTGTTTGCATCGTAGCCATGATTAACTTGCGATGGCCAGAACAAGCAATCTCCAGCCTGAACATCCACATCAAAATAAGGAAGATGAAATTTGAGCCCGTATGGATTTGGATCTTGCGTTGCCTGATCAAAAATTTCTGTATGCATACTACTGCAACTCAGCGGATGCATGAAACGAATGTGCGTGTTCTGATCCGTATTGAGATACAGCGTGCCGCTCAAGCGACAATTAGCATGGCTATGCCTTACCTGCACGCCGCCTACTTCACAAAGGTTGAACCAGGCATTGGTAATTTTTAAATCTTTTGATTTTTTAAAATTCAGTAACTCACAATAGGCAAAAGTCGCCGCTTCTTCAATTTTTTCACGCAGCCAATCTAATTCAGGATAGACATTAAACACATTCGTATCAGAAAAAAAATGCGTGATGTTACTGTCTTGCTTTTTTACAGTCGCAGCTTCGACTTTATTATTGATTTTTTCGAAAAAGAATGCCTTCACTTTTTCGTGATCTTCAATTTCCATCTTAATTACCGGAGTCGCGAAAAGACTCAGACTTTGCCACTGCATATTTCCTCCTTTGACTATGTAACTAATAATTTACGGCTAAGGAAGCGCGGATTTATTCGATTTCGTCATCCTCGCGAAAGCGGGGATCCAGTTTTCAACTTATTCGCGAAGCGACATAGCAGTGGTGCTTCGCACGAAGTAAATGAAAACTGGATCCCCGACTAAAGCATTCGGGGATGACGAATAAATCTGCGCTACCTTAAAGATCAGCGCACCCAATTTGCCTGAATGCGCTAACAGTCGTCATCTGGGTGCTGCACAATGTTGTGCAATATATGCTGCATGATCGGGCATTACATCCACACACTTGAGTATCACACTGCGAACACTTTCCAAATACTCCGCAGTATCGGCCTCTGGCTGTAATTCGACCAAGGGATGATAGCGCTCGGCTTTCATATTTTGCCCCTCCAGCACTTGTAACCACGCCACTTCAGAGAATAGTTCATTATCTATACGCAACAAGCGGCCACTACTACGGAACAACTCCATCTTGTGCGTTAATGTGTCTGGCACAGGCATCTCGGCACAGGCTTTCCAGAACGGAGAATCATCACGTTGATTAAGTTTGTAATGCAAGATAATGAAGTCACGAATACGTTCATATTCAAAGCGTGATTGCCGGTTATATTCATTGATAACAATCGGGTCGAATCCCTGATCCGGGAATAATTCAATCAGGCGCGAGATCGCTGACTGTATCAAATGAATACTGGTCGACTCGAGTGGTTCAAGGAATCCGCTCGATAGACCGATCGCTACTACATTTCGATTCCAGCCTTGCTTACGCATGCCAGTAGTGAATTTAATCAGGCGCGGATCAGCCAGCGGTTTACCATCGAGGTTGGCTAGCAAAGTCGCCTGCGCCTCGTCGTCACTGATAAAATTACTCGAATAAACATGGCCGTTGCCGATGCGATTTTGCAACGGAATACGCCATTGCCAGCCAGACTTATGCGCCGTACTGCGTGTGTAAGGCAATAATGTGGCGGCCGATTCGCACGGCACTGCAAGCGCCCGGTCGCACGGTAGCCAATGTGTCCAGTCTTCATATCCGGTCTTGAGCGCGCCCTCAATCAATAGCGCGCGGATACCAGAACAATCGATGAAAAGCTCGCCTTCAATGCGCTCACCACTAGCCAAAACGACCGCATCAACATGTCCATCGTTTGCGCGTTGCGATACCTGCTTGATCATGCCTTCGGTACGAATTACGCCACGCGACTCACACAATTTACGCAGATAACGAGCATATAAATTTGCATCAAAGTGATAAGCATAGGCGATGTCGTTCAGTGGCGAGTTAACCATGTCGGTTGGCGCTGGCATAAATTTATTTGCCTTGGCTGCCATACGCGTAATCGAATACGCTTCAAGGTTATCGGCCTTGCCGATACGACGCATCTTTTGCCAATACTGATCAAAACGGACTGTCCAGAGGTCTTGGCCTATATTGCCAAAACCATGCATGTAACGGTCTCCCAATTTACCCCAGTTGACAAATTCTATGCCCAACTTGAAGGTTCCATTGGTCTCCTTCATGAACTCATTTTCATCTATGCCGGCCACTTGATTAAAGCGCTGGATCATAGGGATAGTCGCTTCACCGACTCCAATAATTCCAATTTCATCTGATTCAACAACACGAATATTGTATTGCCCGCGCAATAAGGTCGACAAGGCAGTAGCGGTCATCCAACCGGCTGTTCCACCGCCGACGATAACAATATTTTTAATGATGGAATTTTGCATATTAATGCCTTATTGAAAATACACCGTCACACATAAAACAACCCCTGCGAGCCAAAGCCAGCAGGGGTTGCAGTATTGCCATACAACTAAATACAGCTAAAACTACTAGGTCAAATTAATACTTGTAGTTCAAACCGAACAAATATGAACGACCTGGCTTTACTGAAAATACTGGATTATTACGATCTGCATTGTACTCATTGTATGGCGCGTTGGTCCAGTTATTAGCCTGGGCTAACAATGACAAACCTTTGAACCATCCAGCCTGGAATTCATACGATACCTGAAGATCGACTAAGGTGTCGCCTTTGATATAAGTCAACTGAGCATTGTCTTGGAAATCACTGACTTGACCAAGGAAATCAGAACGACGTTTCGCCGCCCATGCCACTTGGAAACCAGCTTTTTCGTAGTACAGGCGCAAGTTACTTACGCGCTTAGACAAACCAGGCAAAGGTATCTGAATCGAAGACACGTTTTGTGTCGAGAAACCAATTGACGGCATGCTAATTCCGCTCTGTGTATCAGAATGATTGACAGCAATACCAAAACCGTCAAGATGCTTACTGATCATAGAGAAAGGAATATTCACAGCAACTTCAAATCCGTGAATGTTACCGCCATTACCATTAATCGGTTGAGTCAGAATACCAACCGTTGAGCCTTTAAGAGGCCCACTCGAAGGCAATGGCGTATTAGCGCTTACCTGATCCTTAAAATCAAATGCTGTAGGAGAACGCAAAATATAGGTATCAAGCGTTTTGTAGAAACCAGCTACGCTGACATAACCCTTATTGCTGAAATACTTCTCATAAGACAAATCAAATGCATTGGCTTTAAATGGCTTCAGGTTTGGATTACCGCCGCTACCTGACAGGTAAGGATTTTGTCCATTTGTAGCAACACCGTAGCTGCTGCTTGCACGCATATCATCGAGATTGGCACGAGAAAGAACCTTAGCCGCACCCCAACGTAACACTTGCTCGGAACCCAGATCAAACGACAGGTTCATGCTAGGCAAGATATCAGAATAACTTGTGCCACCATGCAATACGGTAGATGGGCAGGTTGCTGGCGTAATGCCAGTGCAAGTTGCAAGATCAACTTTAAAACCGGTAGACTGTTGATCTGTATGAACAAATTGCGTACCGAAATTACCTTTATATGACAAACCAAATACGTCGCCTTCAAGATCACCCATAGCGTAGGCAGTATTGACCTTCTCGCTGACAGACCAATCTTTTGCCAAGGTAGATGCATCGACCCAAGTTGCCAAGTCATAAATAGTCCCTAGCGATCCACGTGGATCGAAAGAAACAACAGGCAAACCTACGGTACCAGCTGGCGAAACAGTTGAGCCAGGCACTGCAGCACTTGCATAACCGCCACCACCTTTAACAACCAAACGACCCTCTTGACCGACACGTGATTTATCGCGTTTAGTGACATTCAAACCAAATTCAACACCACTGATAGGACCCAGAGTTAAATCACGACGACCAGACAATTTCAAACTGTCGACTTTATCTTCAATATTTGGCAATGCAACGTAACCAGCTTGCGGTGAATTAGGACCACCGCCCCAGCCATCAACGTCTGTCAATCTTGCAACAGCGCGATCACCATAGTTCAAGCTTGTTGAGTACTTAACATCTTGGAAATTTGCACCATTAAAGCCGGTCCAGGAAATAGAACCCAACTGAGATGCAGGTGTATCACCAGGTTGACCGGCAGTTGTTTCAAAACGGGAAAGATTCTTTGTACCTTTGGAATGCGAGAGATCTGCAACGCCAGTCCAGTCACCGAGTTTTACTGAAGTATTCCAACCGATCGATGTCAATTTATCTTCAGCTGCTTCAATGTGGTTACGCACCACACCTTTGTAGTTGCTTAAAGTACCGCTAGTCGCAACGCCGTTAACAATAGTTGCGTTAGAGAGAACGCCATTAGGATCATAACCACCGGCACCGAACGCAATCGCACCCTCAAGACCAGTTCTCTTCAATGTGCTCTTACCAGCTGAGTAGAAAACATCGATAGACGATTTAACTAACTTATTTGGTTTGAACTGCAAGGATGCAGAAACACCATCGCGGCTATCTGTACTGGTTTCAGTATCAGATTTAAAACCACCCGGAGTTTTTACTGTTCCGCCGTTGTAATCAACATCAGCAGCCCAACCGCCCCAGGAATCAAACTTCTGTTGCCCGCCACCTGTGTTTTTGAACTTGGTCAAACCAAGCGACACACCAATAGTGCGATCTGCAAATTGATCAACATAAGTGAAAGATTCACGATCTCCCGTGCCTTCTGGCGAACCAGATTTAACACCCGTTGTTTCTTTACGGTAGTTAGCAGCCAATACGCGCTTGCCGAAATCTAATGGTTGCAGCGTATGCAAATCGATAGTTGCGGCCAGACCTTGCGCTACCAGTGCTGCATCAGGAGTCTTGTAAATCAAGACCGAACCCAACAACTCAGATGGGAACAAATCAAATTCCGGACTACGTGAGTTACCAGTCGATGCTTGCTCACGGCCATTCAATAATGAACCATTAAAGCTTGGTGCCAAACCACGCACGCTAATACCAGCAGCACGGCCGTTAGTACGGCTACGTTGTGCAGTCACACCAGGCAAACGCGCGATAGATTCAGCAACGCTAGAATCTGGCAATTTACCGATATCTTCCGCTGAAATCGCTTCAACGATAGAGCTGGAATTTTTCTTGATTGAGATCGCTGCTTCAATACCACGGCGGATACCAGTAACAACAATCGTGTCGATTGCTGGCGCTGCATCTTGAGCAACAACAGCTTCTTGTGCAAAAACTGAACCAGATGCAGTGGACAGCAAAATAACGCATCCAGCAGCAATCGGAGTCAATCTCAGGGCTACGCTATTAAGGGCGGCACCCTGCTCGCGTTTGTTTGTAACTTTAGTCATGCAAATCTCCTAAATTTTCTTTATGACGGCATACTTCTTCGGGGGGGAACTACAGGTCTTGCAAAGGTATTTCTATTTCAGAACTTAATTCATTCATTTATTTAAAACTAAGTACTTGAAATCAATTTTGTACTAAAACTAAATTATGTGTCAATCAAAGAAATTGAGATTTTTTTAAAATTGACAGAAAAATTATCAAAAATCAGCTATATAAGTTTCTGTTACATCAAGTTTTTTATAAAAACATGATGTAGTCAAACTACATAAATGAAAATACATTGCTTTATAGAAATAATATTTTCAAAGCGCTTTTATTGTTTTTCATAGTGAATTGCCCAAAGCGCTTTTGTAAATTATAGACGTTTACCCAAAGCGCTTTAAAAAAATCAACTTGAGAAGCGAAATGAATTCGAAACATGATGTAAAAAAGCCTCACAAATTTCTCAGTGAGGCTTTTTTACGACAGTTTGATGTATTGGAAGAAAGTCAAACGAATAACATTTTGCAAAAGATTAAGCCCTTTTGTGTTTTCACTCAGCTTTTTACGACACTTGCGCGTTACAAATTGCAGGATCGTGAAGGCGCTCTAAAAAGCTATCCGACAAAACAGCTTGCTGCGCAATAAGAGTAATACCAGTACGCTCAAACGAGCAGGTTCTTTGACCTTGCCTCACTTACACTTCTGGCGACAGCACTTTCAGCACTTATTTATTTTCATTCAACCACTAAAAAATCAATCACGATTTCACCCGGTTCGCGTGACACATATCCCATCTTGATCGCTACACCAAATCGGTCGCCGATTTGGTGTAGCAATGGAATAGGATCGTGGTCGTTGCAAAAGCGCATAGTTTCGCCTTTTTGCAATGAGGCAAGTGCGCCGAAAATAGCAGCGTGGCGGAAGCGTTTGGCGACACCGCGTGCATCAAACGCGTAGATGCCTGCACTTTTATTTGGGAGAGAACAATCGTGTGACATGGTAAGGCTCCAATGAACATAAAAAGAGTTAGAAATTCATTGCAGATTATCGAAAAAAAAGCGTGTCACGACAATACGCATTTCGGGTAGAAAAAGAATCGCAGATGAACTAGATGGCGTTGGTTAATGTAGAGCATGAGCAGCTTGCACTCAGCTAGATAACTCAACCGCCTCCACCCAAAGCTCCCCCCTGGACAGGGGAAGAGACTATTACGGCAATCAATCAACACTAAACAGGCTTGCCAGCAGTGTTACGGCAAGTAGATTATGCAAGACCGCCAACGTCAATGACAGGCCGCTATTGACCAATAATAGACCCAGCGCAATTTGAAATGCGACTAGCACCGCTAAGGCGAGAGCTGCCTGACGACGACCGCAGCGCCATAGCAACACTGCGGCGACGCTTACCGCGAATGCCGCCACGCCTGCCATCCATCGGTGCAATGAATGTGTAAGTACACCATCAAAATTCGCTGGCCAGTTAGCTGCATTTACATTTGTCACTCGCATGGGGTTAAGCAGTTCCCATTGAATCGCTTCGGGCAAACTACAGCTGGCTAAAGTCGGGCAACTCAGCCCGGCAAAGCCACCGCTCACCAGCCCACCCAAGATGATCTGCATCAATACAACGGCGATCGCAATACCGATACTGAGTCGCGCACCTGACCACAGTGCAGGCTGATCTGGCGCCCGATGCCCGACCCGCGCCATACGCCAGCACAGAGCAAACAAGACGAAACCGGAAAGCAAGTTACCCAATACCACGGCGGGCACTTTCACACCTGCGGTCCAGCGCCCTAGCACTGCCAGAAACAGCACCAGCGCCAGCGCGAAGACCGCTAACCATCTGTCGCGCCAAGGCTCGGGCTTCATGGTAAACGCACTCATCACCAAGACGATAATCAACGGCAGTAACAGTACCGCAAAAATTCGATGTGCCAAGCGCGCCATGCTAATCGTATTTGCCGATTGACTTTCGATAACTTGGTTAGCCGCTGCCAGGGTGCTGGTTGTTTGCAAAAGTCCCTGTTGCTCTGCACGCGAGACATGGCCATAACACTGCGGCCACGGCGAGCAGCCAAGACCTGCGCCAGAGAGCCGGATAAACGCGCTGATCCCCACGATGATGATGACGAAGAATGCACAGACCAAAGATATTTTTTGCAGCAAAAGGACGCGGGAATTCGTCACGTTCATATATTCAATCACTTTTAAAAAGTAAGCCGGATCGGCGAAAAGTAATTTCGCATTCTCCCATTAAGTTCAAGCTTAAAACTAGAAATGACAATTTTGTACGAATTCCTTGCCATAGATCAAATACTTTTATTCCTTGAATCCACATACTTTCGTACGGAGAATTTTCTCTAGACAACGCGATTCAATCGAACCAGGGAGCTATGAAAATGAGTGAGTTAGATAACGCAGATGAGCCAATTCCAATGATGCAAAAACTGCTTGATAACCCTTTTATCCTGCTCTTTCTTGGCGTCATGATTCCTATGATCGTGTACACGCTTTGGGGCGTGATTGACATATTGACCGTACCGCTCGCCAAGTAATCGTTTCAATTACTTTACCCCAATCAAAAAAAGGATGCCATATGAGCGCCATACTCCCACCCGCTGAGCGACTTTGGTGGAAACACCCATTAGATCGTGTTGAAGGAACCTGGATTGCGATTGCCCTTATCTGGTGCTTGATTATGTTCGCCATGATGGTGGGCTGGCACATTTATGGCAAACAAAATTTATCGACAGAAACCTACAGAACCACGCCAGAGTTGTTCACCGCAAAGGCGCAGGCAGTCGTGGATAAATATACTGTGCGCACTGAGACTGATGCCAAGATTCCGGTGGTAGCACCACCCGCTGGCAGTGACGTGTATCTTGTCGCGCGCTTGTGGAATTTCTGGCCCATCATCGAGTTCGAAAAAGGCAAGACCTATCGCCTGCACCTGACCTCGCTCGATTACAACCATGGTTTCTCTTTGCAACCGGCCAACATCAATATTCAAATCGTGCCTGGTTATGAACATGTAGTCACAGTGACGCCGAATAAGTCTGGCACGTACTCAGTAGTCTGCAACGAATACTGCGGCATTAACCATCACACGATGGTTGGTCGCATCTACGTGAAATAGAGGAATTACAAGATGTCCAACACAACAACCTACAGAACCTGTCCACGTTCAGGTCTACAATTCGAAGCGCATGCCGAGCGACTGATGCTGGTCAACGCCGTCATTGCGGTGGTTTTTTTACTCATCGGCGGTATTCTGGCGATAGGGGTCGTACTCACGCGCTGGCCATCAGTGCATTGGCTGGAAGCCGACACTTTTTATCAGGTGCTAACCGCGCATGGTATCGACATGCTGATCTTCTGGATCATCTTTTTTGAAGTCGCGGTACTGTAC
>JANYFV010000569.1 GCA_025359635.1 Undibacterium sp.
GCCTAAGTACGTCGGCACGGTGTCAGCAAATCGTGGTTTATCCTCGTGCGGAATCAACCAACGATGAACGCGCTGAGTATCCGATCGCCTTACTGCGCTTGTGCGAAAAACGAGCTGGCACGCAATTTCAGTTACGCCCCAGCCAGTTTCGCGCACAACAGGGACGCAATCTTATTCAGCTAGAGCAAGGGCAAGGTATTGATATTGTCTGGACGCTCACCTCTCCCGAGCGGGAACAGAATTTACTGCCCATCCGTATTCCCATTGATCGTGGTTTGATTGGCTGGCGTTTATTGTTGATTCGAGACGCTGACGCTGCGCTGTTTGCCAAGGTGCAGAATAAAGAGGATCTGGCAGCTCTGCGTGCTGGACAAGGGCACGACTGGCCCGACGTCAGCATATTAAAAAGTAATCATTTTAATGTTGCCACTAGTACGACTTATGAGGGTTTATTTCATATGCTTGCGCAAGGCCATATTTACTATTTTCCGCGCTCTGTTTCTGAGATTTGGCCAGAATTACAAGCGCACAGCGCGTTGCCCCTCCAAATTGAAAATAATCTGGTGCTGCACTATCCCTCCGCATTATATTTCTTCGTCAAAAAATCTAACGTGCAATTAGCCAAAACATTGGAAAGCTGCCTCAATGAAGCGACTCGTGATGGTAGCTTGCGTGATTTGTTTAATAATTATTTCAGTGGTTCTCTGAAACGTGCACAATTATCCAGACGCCGTATTATTTTTTTGACTAACCCATTATTGTCGCCAGCAACGCCGCTGTCGAAAGCTGAATACTGGTATTCACCAATGGAAAAAAACTAGATGTCCACCGTTACGACTTATATGTCCAAGCGACATACGATGTTGCAATTTCTAAAGGGACAAGGACTGAGCGTGCGCTTAGTGGCTGCCACGTTGATGTATAGCGTGTTGGTTGCCGTTTTAGTTAGCGCTATTCAAATCTATATTGTGTATCAGCAAGGCGCTAAAATGGCGCAAGAAAGTTTTGTACAGATTGAATCAGGACATCTTCCTAACGTTACGACCAGCTTGTGGGAAGTTAACCCCGCGCACATCAATGTTTTAATTAATGGCATCAGCCAGTTAGCACATGTCGGCGTGGTTCGATTGACGGATCAACACGGAAATCATTGGGAAAAAATAAATCCTCATCATCAAATAATTGCATCAAAAAAATTCCCGATAAGTTATCGCGAAGGAAATGATTATTTTCAACTCGGTGTTTTGTATGTTGAGCTAACGAATGACAATATTCTTGCACAATTAAAAGATCGCGCCGTCGGCATCGTAATTACGACCTCGCTGACTTTGCTCATTGGCTCTCTATTCGTTCTCTTTTTATTCCAGCGTTTGGTGACCCGCCATCTGCAAACGATGGCCTACTTCGCAGCAAACCTTGACCTGCACAATCTCGACAATAAACTTCAATTGCATCGAAAACAGAACGCGAGTGCCGACGAATTAGATTTTGTGGTCAACGCCATTAATAAAATGCTAGATACCTTGCGACAGGATTTGGAGATTCGGGAGGGAATAGAAAATGAACTCAGAGCACATAAAGAACAGTTGGAGGGAATAGTTGCCTCGCGGACTAAGACTTTAGAGAGTAAATCGGCCTTGCTCGAGCAACAAACAGTGGAGCTGGAGGCACAAAATGTTGAGCTCAATGCCTTTGCGCACAGCGTCGCACACGACTTAAAAACACCGTTGACCACGGTCTTGGGTATGTCTATTCTGATCAACTCAGGTGTAATGTCGCACTCACCGGAAAAAATGCAACATTCAATAGCGATGATTCACCGCACCGCCACTAAAATGGGAGCAATAATTGATGCACTGCTTTTGCTCGCTAGTGTCAGGCGTAACGACGAAGTGCATGTTGAAGAGGTTGATGTGCGCGGGACTGCACAGGAAGCTTGTATGCGACTAAGCGATTTAGCAGAGCGCTATCAAGCAACAATCAACTTCACAGAAAACTGGATTCTTGCATTGGGGTATCAGCAATGGGTTGAAGAGGTGTGGGTGAATTATCTTTCTAATGCCATCAAATACGGTGGTGAAGCTCCACAAATAGAAATTGGTTGCGAGTCCAAAGGCCATGTCATCAAATTTTGGGTCAGTGACAATGGCGGCGGAATTCTAGCAAGCAGACAGGCAGAATTGTTTATACAGTTTTCTCGCTTGGAACCAGAGATATCAGAAGGCCACGGACTGGGTTTGTCGATCGTTAAACGTATCATTCATCGCTTGCATGGCGAGGTAGGTTATGAAGAGGCGACAGGCGGAGGCGCTTGCTTTTGGTTTACCTTGCCTGCAGCGGCAAATCGATCTCTTTAATCTTTGCAGTGAGCTTGTGGTGCCAGACCCAAAATATATCAAGGAATGCGAAACTCGCAAAATACGCCAGAATGACCACGCCATCATGCGCCAGTGCATGAAGTAGTTCGATAGCCGAGTGTTTATCGCTAATTCCAGGAACTTTGACTTCCAACACTAAATGGTCATCGCAATAGCAAATATTTCATCGACCAAGGTTTCTAAACGGGATTTATGCAAGTGAAATTTCTGTCTCATGAGGGGTGGCCTTTATTTTTTGAATGTATTGTAATGTTGAGGTGTAAAGCGTATCACGGCGATTTATCAAGGCAAAATTTTTTCAACGAAGACTTCTTTGAATGAGAGCGCAACAGACATGAAACTTAACAATCACACTGCGGCGCTCAAGGCTACAAGCCTACGTTTGATATTAGGTGACCAGCTGAATCCTGCGCATAGCTGGTTCTCCCATCAACACGAAGATGTGCTGTACGTCATGATGGAAGTACGTCAAGAGACCGATTACGTGTTGCATCACGCACAAAAAATCATCGCTATCTTTGCCGGAATGCGCGATTTGGCACGGCAATTGCGCGAAGATGGACATCGGTTGCATTATTTGCATATTGATGATCCGGAAAATACGCATTCTATAGCGGCGAATTTAACCCGGTTGGCTGCGCAATATCAGATCAAAGAGATTGAATATCAAGCGCCGGACGAATGGCGCCTGGATCAACAGTTACATGAATTCTCTGGTGCGTGTGGTGTGTCCTGCAGGATGGTCGATTCAGAACATTTTTATACATCACAAGGCGAAGTCGGGCAAATTTTTGATGGACGCAAAAAATGGCTGATGGAGCACTTTTATCGCCAGATGCGGGTCAAGCATCAAGTGTTAATGGATGTGGATAACAAACCATTGGGCGGGGAGTGGAATTATGATCATGATAACCGCAAAGCCTGGCCTGGCTTGCCCTGGGAGCCCGTGGACATTCGCCCTAAACATGATCACACTACGCTGTGGAATAGCATACAAGCGGCCGGTATCAAGAGTTTTGGTGAGGCAAAAGCAGACAACTTTTGCTGGCCGCTGAACCGGCAAGAAGCCTTGTTGCAACTCGATGCTTTCGTCACTCACGCCTTGCCACACTTTGGCGAATTTCAAGATGCGATGAGTAGCAAGGCCTGGCGGCTATTTCATTCTTTATTGTCGTTTGCGCTGAACACCAAGATGCTCAATCCGCGCGAAGTAGTGCAGCGAGTAGAGGCAGCATTTTATCAAGGCGTAGCGCCCTTGAGCGCAGTCGAGGGTTATATCCGGCAAATTATCGGCTGGCGCGAATATATTCGTGGCGTGTACTGGCATCATATGCCGGCTTACGCACAAAAAAATGTGTTTAAGCATCAAAGTGATTTGCCATCCTGGTTCTGGACAGGTAAGACCAAGATGCGCTGCATGGCGCACGCGATTGGCCAATCTTTAGAACACGCCCATGCTCACCATATCCAACGCTTGATGGTGATTGGTAATTTTTCTTTACTGGCAGGGCTTCATCCTCAGCGTGTTCATGAATGGTATCTCGGCGTGTATATCGATGCTTTCGAGTGGGTAGAATTGCCCAACACACTGGGCATGAGTCAGTATGCCGATGGTGGCGTACTGGCGACCAAGCCGTATGTGTCGAGCGCAGCGTATATCGATCGTATGAGTGATTATTGCAAGGGCTGTCATTACGACAAAAAATCACGGATAGGTGAAAAGGCTTGCCCTTTCAATTCTTTGTACTGGGATTTTTTTTCCCGCAATGAAAGTACGCTGTCCAATAATCCACGTATAGGTATGGTGTATCCGCAACTACGTAAAATGACGCCAGAGGCGGCACAAGCGTTCAAACAGCAGGCGATGTTTTATCGAAACAATTTGGAGACTATTTGATTTTTATTAATTCATCTGTCAATTTGGAGCTTAAACGTGGTTAGCCAAATAGCGTGATCGTCGCACTACATCCGGGCACTGTGAATTCAGGCTTGTCGCAGCCATTTCGTGGCGTAGAAATCGGCAGACCAGCAACGCAAGCAACCAGTGAAATGTGGTTCTGTCGCGTTGTTGATCACCCGACGGAATTTTCCCTGGAACGGCACTGTGCCCCTCAAACTGGACGGACTATTCCTGCCAACGTAAAAAATTGGTCGGCGAAAGACATCGCATCGGCGCCATCGATCTCGAACTGACCCTTGCGGATCATATGCGTCAGCTCGATTCCAGCGAGCACCGAGCCGACGGATCGGAACGATTTGAAGTTGAGCATGTTGATTCGTCCTAGGTTCGGGCACCACGGAATACCTGATCGCCCTGCCGATATTCGCTAATGCGACAGAACCCACTAGGCAACATTACTGATCATATTCAAATCCACCATTTTTATTCTTCCTCGATGCACCAAACGCATAGCTAAATCCTAGATACGCAATCCTCCCAAATTGATGTCTTTGATACGTTTGCACAAGATCAGGCGAATTTACATAACGCTGAAATCTTTGTCCGTTAAACATATCGGATACTGTAAATACCAATGACAGATCTTGATCTAGCTGTCTTTTGTAACCAAAATTGACCAGGTTAATTGCTTTGATAAATCCCTGTGGTGTCAGCCGCTTGTCCGTTCTACTCACTGAAATTTGCGCGTTGTCGAATTGTGTTGGACGATAATCGATACTTGCTTTCAGATTTAATCCTGCGCTTGATTTGACACTTGATGCCCCCAATGCAATTGCATTAATCTGACTATAAAATAAATTGCCACTGAGTCGATAGGCGATACTGGAAGTTACCATATCACTTAGATTGAATTCCATACCACCGGAATTACTCTTTGGTAAATTGGTTTTAGTGGCGAGTAAAACATCGGGACTTACCAAGACAGTGACATCCGTTACATTATCTCGGCTTTGTCGTAAATAGCCGGTTAAGCCATAGCTTTGTTGTTTGCTCTCGGCGCGATAAGTAACATCAAGAGATTGCACATCTTGCGGCAATAAATTCGGATTACCGGCGCGTAAATTATGCACATCTTGATGATCAATAAATGGATTCAAATCTTCCGGATCTGGTCGTGACAATCTGCGACTAAGGCCGACTGAAAGCGTCGCATCATTATCAAGTGGATGTTCAAAATGCTGGCTTGGGTAGAAACCCATATAACGTTGTTGATTCAGGATATTGGTCGTCAGTTGATTGCCCTTGATTGCGGTGTGTTCACTTCGAATGCCCGTGATAGATGCCCATTTTCCCAACATTTGTTCGTAAGATCCATAGAAGGCTTGAATCGCTTGTTGATAACGAAATTGATTGGTCAAGTCGGCATTCGGCAATACCTGACCCGATAGAGGATCGACAGTATCGCCGGCATTTTCAAATTCATTGCGATCGTACTTGAAGTTGTAACCTAGTTTCAGGCGTTGATCATTCGCCAGTACGGTACGGTAATCTACACTCAATTCGTTCACTCTTAAATCATGATTTAAAAACAGATGATCCCGACTTTGGCCACTGGCCGGCACGCTAGTCGATCGCAGATAGGCATAACGTTCACGTTCCTTATCGGTGCTACGGTGCAGTGACACTTCGATACTTTCTTCAGCTCGCCCAAGATTCTGTTTAAAACGTAAGCGTTGTTCACCACTTAAACTCCACTCGTACCCGTCGCTATGCGTGGTCGTACTGCCGATCAGAGAATCGTCTGAAAGAAAACGTTGACTTTGCTGATCAAAATAGCGGTCGCCACTGCGCTGTTTAAAATTAACATCAGCGCTCAATGATTGTTGATCATTGAATTGATAGCGCATCGTACCGTTCAGAGAAGGAATCAAACGATATGCGATTTCATGCCGCTGATCTTGGCTTTTAGTTTGTTCAGCAGTAGCATCTGTCGCCGCCAAACTTGAAGTCACAAGTCGTTCACGCACATCATGTCTGAGACCAAAACCACCCGATAGATTAAGTTGCTCTGTATTGAATGCGCCATTCGCACCAATGACATATCGACCGAAGTTGCCTTCATTCAGAGATACTGAACCAGAAGAACCTATGGTGCGCCCTTTCTTGGTGATGAGATTAATTACGCCGCCAGTACCTTCGGCACCATATTCGGCAGGCGCATTCGTCATCACTTCTATCTTTTCAATATTATTTGCGGCGAACTGCAAGAGGCCATCACCGCTCTTGCTGCCACTTAATTGTGCCGAAGGTCGACCATCAATCAAGATCATCACTTTACCGTTACCACGCAGGCTGACATTGCCATCCGCGTCGACATCCACAGAAGGCAAAGTATTAAGGATATCTGCAGCACTGCCTGTGGTCGCTTGCAGATCATTCGCCACGTTATACACCTTGCGATCAATTAAGGTTTGCGCGGGTTGAATCTTTGCCTTGATCGTTACTTGCGCCGGTTCACTCTGTTTTTCTGTGCTCACTTCATTTGGTTTAATGGCAGATTGCGACCAAGCCGAAGTAATGCCTGAGAAGAGTGTCACGATGAAAACGCTAGTGGTGGAAATATCTGCAAAACCTCTAGCATTTGATAATTGCTGTGGTATTTTGTGATTGTACAAAGTGGGAAACATATTGGATGAGTGCTTAAAAGACAGAAAAAAACCGGAAAAAGAAACGGAAAAGAAACGGAAAAGAAACGACAATAAAATCTTTAGAATCAATGCATTCATTTGACTGGGTAGACGTATCAAACTTAATCGATACATCCACCTAAAAATAAAATTTAATTCGATGAGACGGTTATCAAAGTAAATGTCCCAGGCTTCAATTTTGGTCTTTGATTTGCGCCCTTGTCCGCTGCCGGATCGGGCGTTTCAAACTCTGCTGCGACCAGGTAAATATTATGCGTCACCGGATCAAGCGCCATGGTTCTCGCTGTAGGCATGGTCTTCACATTTTGTTTAGCTACAAACGCATTGTGTGCGTCTTTGCCTATCACGGTTAATGTACCGTCGCCGTTTGAGCTAAAAGCGAGCTTTCTTTGCGCATCATAAATCGTGGCATCACTGCCTTTTCCTATCGCAGGCGAGCCAATAATCTTTCCTGTTTTTGCGTTCACGATCGCCATTTTTTGATTATGGCAACCGGCAAATAAAGTGTTGGTGGCAAGGTCAATATCAATACCGGTAGGCTCGTCACACACTGCAGCCAATTCAATTTTTTGCGAAACTTTATTTAACTTGGTGTCGATGGCGAGCATTTGGTTCGTGTCTTCAATATTCACGAATAACTTGCCCTTGTTATCGATCGTCATGAATTCTGGCTTACCGCCCACATCAATCTTACTGACCGCTTGCAAGGATTTTGCATCAAACACCGTCAGATTTTTCCCATCGCCATTAGCGACAAAAACATGGCCGCTTGCCGTGTCATAAATAATCGCATCCGGCTTCTTATCGCTAGGTACTGTACCTAGTACTTTCAATGAAGACAGTTCAAATACCGTCACCGTATTGTCTTTGCCATTACTGGTAAAACCACGATCTAGTTTGGGTGCCATGGCAACGCCGTGTACACCATTGGTATTTGGAATCGTGCCAACCACTGCTTTTGTCGCCAGATCATAGACATCAACGTGATCACCGCGCGTCAAAAACAAACGGTGATGATCAGCATCAAAAGTTAAATAATCCCATTTAACATCACCTTCTAATTTTTGCGTTGCCACTACCTTGTAATCAAAATCTGCGGCTTGTACTGGCGCACTGATTAGGCTGGTGGCACCGAGTACCGCACAGCCTGCGGCAAGTGCGAATGCAGATTTAGTTTTTATCGTTTTAAACATTTGTCTTTCCTTATAAGAGTCCATCGAGAGTTCATTCAAATTTAATCTTGCGCTTATCACGCATCAAATAAAACAACACCGGCATCACCAACAACACTAAGGGCAATTGAAATAACAATCCAGAAATAATCGCAATTGCCAGAGGCTGCTGCATTTCCGCGCCTTGGCCAATCGCAAATGCCAGAGGCAATAAAGTCAATATGGCCGCAATCGTCGTCATTGCAATCGGGCGCATACGATTGATGCCCGCTTGTAGCATGGAATGCAGCAAGTCACCGCTGGCGAGTAATTCCTGCTGTTCGGAAAAATAGAAAATCGCCACCTCGGTCACCATACCGATAATCATGGTCATGCCCATCATGGCAGAAATATTGAGCTCCGTATGCGTCGCCCAAAGGCCAATAAAAACGGTAGAAGCTGCCAGTAATACCGTTACCAAAATCGCGAAGGCAATGCGAAAACTCTCGTACATAAACAGCAGCAATAAAAAGACCAATCCACTAGCTGCGGCGAACACAGCCATCAAGCCTTTAAAAGCAATTTGCTGTTGCTCATACAAGCCACCCAGGCGATAGTAAGCTCCTTTAGGTAGGAGATTTTTTTGCGCCATCACGTTCTTAACGTCTGCAATCACGGATCCTAAATCACGGCCACTAATGCGCCCGGTCACTGCCACCATACGTTTCAAATTTTCACGTGAGACTTGGGCTTGCCCGGTCAATGCGGTAATCGTGCCGACGCGCTTTAGTGGAAACAGATGGCCGTCGGGAGCACGAATCAATAAATTCGCCAAATCCGTATCGGTAGTTCTGATCGATCTTGGCACCCAGACCCGCACACCTATCATCTTCACGTTATTGGAAACTTGCGTCACCACGTTGCCGCTCAAAGCACTTTCCATATTCTTCGTAATGGCATCCACATCCATGCCCTCTAAGGCAGCTTTTGCACTATCAATGTGAACTTCCAGCGCATCACCTGCCGGATTAATGCCATTTCTCACATCCACCACACCATTTACTTTTGCGATGGCATCTGCCACCGTTTGTGCTGTGCTGTTTAATTGCGCAGGATCGGAAGAAAATAATTTGATTTCTATCGGTTGCGGCACGGCGGTTAAATCACCAATCAGATCTTCCATCAATTGCGCCATTTCGATTTTCAAACCTGGTACATTGTGTTCCACCTTATTACGAATTTCATCCATGACCACTTCCACTTCGCGTCGAGGAAATGGTTTTAGACGAATAAAGAAATCCCCTTGATTGGCTTCACTTAAACCACCACCCAGACCAGAGCCTGTGCGGCGCGAATAAGTTTTCACTTCCGGTGTGGCACGCACAATTTCTTCGACCTGCGACAATAAGCGATTGGTCTCGCTCAAGGCGGTGCCGGGTGCACTTTGATAATCGAGCACAAAACCGCCTTCATCCATAGACGGCATGAAGCCTGATCCTATCTGCCGAAACGCGATGAAACCAATCAACGCTAAGGGAATAATTCCTAGCAAAATCAAAGAAGGACGTAGCATTATTCTGTGCAGTAAAGTTTCGTAATGTCTATGTAGCCAACTCACCAAACGGGTATCGACCTTGTGTTGTTTGTCTTTCTCAGTAAAAAATTTATCGACAGCCAGTGGCACAACTAACCAAGTAATCACAAACGAAATGAGCAACGCGGCAGCCATCGTTAAGGATAAGGCTTTGAAAAAAGCCCCGGTGACACCAGTTAAAAAAGCCAAGGGAACAAAAATAATAATCGTTGAAGCACTGGATCCTGCGAGTGGCCGGACAAATTCTAAGGCTGCCCCCATCACACTTCTTGGATGTGTATTCGATTCTGTATTCGATTCCGCATATGAAACCTGCACGCGCCGCATAATCTGTTCAAGCATGACAATCGCATCATCAATAATGAGACCAACCGCTGCCGCCATGCCGCCCAAAGTCATAATATTAAAGCTCATACCCAACACATATAAGAGCACGATGGTGCTTGCCAAAACAGCGGGTACGACCACGATGGCGATGAGTGTCACCTTGAGATTACGCAAGAAAAATAACAGCACGAGTGCCGATAGCGCAATGCCGATCAAAACAGCATCCAATACACTGGAAGCAGACGCCAACACCAATTGGCTTTGATCATACCAACTCGCAATTTTTACGCCGCTTGGCAATTGCGTTTGAAATTCGATTAATTTCGCTTTCACATCCGCAGCGATCTGCACGCTATTGCTACCAGGCTGCTGATAGACTGAGAACAAGACCGCGTTCTTACCATCGGCCGTTACCTTAGTCCATTCTGGGGCGATCGCATCTTCAATGTTTGCCACGTCGCTTAGACGCAGCAAACTGCCGGATGATTTTCGCAGGACAGTATTTTTTATTTGATCAAGATTTTGAAACCGATTATTGGCAATCACCAAATACAGTTTGTAGTGATCCTCCAGCCGCCCTACCGCATTGAACACGTTGGCGCTAGATAAAGCTTTCGCAATATCTTCTATGCTAATCCCAGCTTCTTTGAGTTTGAGAGGATCAACGGTGACATGATATTCTTGTGACGCGCCACCTTGCACCTGTACTTTTGAAACGCCTTCAATACTCGACAACAAAGGTCTTAACTCATATTCGGCGAGATCTTTTAACTGTGTGGCACTGACATTGTTTGCCGTCAAACTATAAGCAATAATCGGGAACACCGTCGGATCCATCAGACGTGTTGAAACCTGCGTTCCTTGCGGCAGTTGCGTGGCGACTTGCGCAATCGCGGCATTCACTTGTAATGCAGCCAAAGGAATATCGCGCCCCCAATCAAAGTTGACCGAAATTTCTGCCGATCCCCGACTGGTGGTGGAGCGCACGCTACGCACACCAGGCACGCGCCGCACCACGTCTTCCACCGGTCGCGTGATCAACATTTCCATCTGCT